>RDXY01000005.1 GCA_004293045.1 Flavobacteriia bacterium
TTAAGTGCTGGTTTTGAATATTTATTAATCGGCAGACGACATTTACGAGATAATAATTCGTGGATGCACAATTCTGAAAGGTTAGTAAAAGGCCGAAATCGCTGTACGCTAATGATACACTCAGAAGATTTTGCACTAATGTTCTCGGCAATTTGACGGATGATTTCATTCTCAATTAATACATCGCCTTCAAAGACGCTCCCTTCATTTACAATTCTTGCATTTTTAATTAAAAATGTACTCATCTATAGTTTGTTAAATATTTTTCTAATTCGTAACATAATCACGCCAATTACAGCTTCGCGAATAATCGCACCGCTCATCTTAGATTCGCCTAACGTTCTGTCTGTGAAAATAATGGGCACTTCTTCTATCTTAAATTTGTTTACAAAGGCACGGTATTTCATTTCTATTTGAAAAGCATATCCTACAAATTTAATTTTATCAATATTAATAATTTCTAAAACATTTCTTTTATAACAAATAAAACCTGCTGTAGCATCATGAATTTGCATACCCGTAATAAATTTTACATAAACAGAAGCAAAATAAGACATTAAAACTCGGTTTAAAGGCCAATTAACCACGTTTACACCTTTGGAGTATCTTGAGCCAACTGCTACATCAGCACCATTTTGACAAGCCAAATATAGTTTTTCTAAATCGTTTGGATTGTGAGAAAAATCAGCATCCATTTCATAAATAAATAGATAGTTATGCGAAAGCGCCCATTTAAAACCATGCACGTATGCAGTTCCTAAACCTGATTTTTTTGTTCTAACTTCTAAAAATAATTTTTCCGGATATTGTTTTTGTAATTCCACTACTTTATTAAAAGTTCCGTCTGGGGAATTATCATCCACAATTAAAACGTGGAAAGTTGAAGGCAATTGAAAAACAGCATGGATAATCCGTTCTATATTTTCAATTTCATTATATGTAGGTATAATTACTATTCCTGCTGACATGTTATTTTCTTTACGTTACAAAATTAAGTTATTTTTATATTTATTTTCTTAATAATTTAATAATTAATTGAGTTATTTTTTTTGCTATTTTTGTAGCATGAATATCATACCATTATCAGAACGAATTTTAGTCAACAAAGATTGGGCCACCGTATTATTTGTGTTGGCAATTGCTGTTGTTGCCCTTAATAAAACTATTTTTTCGATTAGATTTAATGAATTTATAAAACTGGGTTATTCTGACAAATATAATAAAGTGTATAAAGACACTAATAATTTATTAAGTTGGTTTACTATTTCCATGTTTGTAATTCAATTAATTTCTTTTTCCTTTTTTATTTTATTGTTGTTAAGCTATTTTAATTACACAAAAGTTGATAATTATATTACTTATATTCAAATAATAACGTTTTTATTTGTTTTTATTTTATCAAAGTTTTTAATAGAAAAAATCATAGCAACAGTAATAAATTCTGAAAGTTTAGTAGATAAATTTAATCTTATTAAAGTTAATTATAGAGCTTTTTTAGGGTTTGTATTATTGCCAATTAATATTGTTATGTATTATAACTTTTGGCCCATAAAAGAAGTTTTTTTTATAATACTAAGTGTTTTTGTGCTTTACAACCTTTTCACCTATTATTTTTTAGTGAAAACATTTCAAAAGTCAATATTAAGTAAATTGTTTTATTTTATTTTGTATCTTTGCACGCTTGAAATAGTCCCGTATTATTTCATGTATTATTGGGTAACAAAAAATTAGGATTTTTTAGGTATGTCAAATTTGAAAGTAAAAACGATTTTGGTTTCTCAACCAGAACCTAAAGTGGATAATTCTCCATATCACGATTTGCAAAATAAATTTAAGGTTAAAATTGACTTTAGACCTTTTATTCATATTGAAGGCGTTTCGGCTAAGGAAGTAAGAGCGCAAAAAATTGATTTAAATAATTTTACGGCAATTATATTTACTAGTAAAAATGCTATAGATCACTTTTTTAGAGTTGCTGAAGAAATGAGATATAAAATTCCTGAAGATTTAAAATATTTTTGTCAATCTGAAGCGGTGGCGTTTTACTTACAAAAATATGTAGTGTACAGAAAGCGTAAAATATATGTGGGTCAGAAAGATTTTTCTGATTTAACACCTCTCATAAAGAAATATAAAGACGAAAAATTTTTATTACCAAATACAGATCAGTTAAATCATGATGTTCCACAAACACTAGATGGTTTAAAAGTAGATTGGAAACAGGGTATTTTCTACAAAACAGTAATGAGTGACTTATCTGATTTAAAAGATGTTTACTATGATGTTTTGGCATTTTTTAGCCCAACAGGAATAAAATCTTTGTTCAAGAATTTCCCAAATTTTGAGCAAAACAATACTAGAATTGCTGTGTTTGGACCAACCACTCAGAAAGAAGCTTTAGATCACGGATTACGAGTTGATATTTTAGCTCCTGCACCAGGCACACCCTCTATGACAGGTGCTTTGGAAAAATATGTAGCAGAAGCAAATAAAGGAAAATAATATTTTTATAATTAAATTAAAAAAGCGTTCAGAAATGAACGCTTTTTTTGTGCCACAAAAAAAAACGTCTTGTTTTCAAGACGTTTTCAAAAGTAGGTTAATTAGGTAGATTATTTTATAATTTAGGACCGGCTTGAACTAAAGCGGCTCCTTCTTCATTGTCTGTATATTGAATAAAATTCTTAATAAAAAGAGTCGCTAAATCTTTAGCTTTTGAATCCCAATCGGAAGCATTTTCATAGGTATTTCTTGGATCTAAAATTGTAGCATCAACATCATGTAATGCGGTAGGTACCACAAAATTAAAAACAGGTATAGTTGTAGTGGCTGCTTTTTCAATGGAACCATCTAAAATGGCATCAATTATAGCTCTGGTGTCTTTAATAGAAATTCGTTTTCCAGTTCCATTCCAACCTGTGTTAACCATATAAGCAGTAGCTTGGTGTTTTTCCATTTTTTTTACTAACTCTTCCCCATATTTTGTTGGATGTAACGTTAAAAAGGCTTTTCCAAAACAAGCAGAAAATGTAGGTTGCGGTTCAGTAACTCCTCTTTCAGTACCTGCTAATTTTGCTGTAAATCCGGATAAAAAATAATATTTAGTTTGTTCTGGAGTTAATTTTGAAACTGGAGGCATCACTCCAAAAGCATCAGCTGTTAAAAAGATAACTTTAGTAGCATGTCCTGCTTTTGAAATTGGTTTTACAATATTATTAATATGATAAATTGGGTAAGAAACACGCGTATTTTGTGTTACGGAACCATCTTTAAAATCTATTTTACCATTGGCATCAACGGTAACATTTTCTAATAAGGCATCTTTTTTTATGGCTTTAAAAATATCAGGTTCGTTTGCGGCACTTAAATCTATAGTTTTTGCATAGCAGCCGCCTTCAAAATTAAATACGCCATCATTGTCCCAACCATGTTCGTCATCGCCGATTAATTCGCGTTTTGGATCGGTTGATAACGTTGTTTTTCCTGTTCCAGAAAGCCCAAAGAAAACAGCCACATCACCCTCTTTTCCTTTATTAGCAGAACAGTGCATAGAAGAAATTCCTTGTAAGGGTAAGTAGTAATTCATCAAGGCGAATAACCCTTTTTTCATTTCTCCACCATACCAAGTACCACCAATTAATTGGATTTTTTCTGTTAAATTAAACGCAACATACACTTCAGAATTTAAATGGTGTGCGGCATAATCTTTAAAGGTTGTTTTAGAGCCATTCATCACTACAAAATCTGGTTCGCCAAAATTTGCTAATTCTTCTGCGTTTGGTCTGATAAACATATTTGTTACAAAATGTGCTTGCCAGGCCACTTCCATAATGAAACGAACTTTTAAACGCGTATTTTCATTTGCGCCACAAAACGCATCTATTACAAAAAGTCTTTTCCCAGATAATTGTGAGGAAGTGGTTTCTTTTAATGCGTTCCAAGTTTCTGTTGAAATTGGTTTGTTATCGTTAACCGCTTTTTCAGAATTCCACCAAATAGTATTTTCTGTTGTGCTATCTTTAACAATATATTTGTCTTTTGGAGAACGACCTGTAAATTCACCTGTCATTACATTTACAGCGCCAAGTTCTGTTAATTGTCCTTTTTCATAACCTTGTAGGTTGTTATTTAATTCTTCGTCATAAAGTAAATCATATGAGGGGTTGTATACGATTTCTGTAACATTTTTGATTCCATATTTTTCTAACGAAATCGATTTCGTAAATTGAGCGTAGGTATCCATAAAATTATTAGTTATGTTGCTTTTATTTAAAGTGCAAAATTAAACAATAATTTGACAATTAAACGGTTTCTGTTATTTTTTCGAAAAAATAGCGTAAAATAAATATCCCCATGATAGTATAAGAAGTAGACCTCCTATTGGAGTTACGGGGCCAATAAGTTTTGATTTTACTCCAGTTAAACCATTAGTTGTTAATACATAAATGGAACCCGAAAAAAATAATACACCTATTAAAGTCAAATAAAATATGATTGTTTTTTCCTTTAATGTAAGGATTTGCGTCGTGCCAATGAACAATAAAAATAAGGCATGATACATTTGATATTTAACACCTGTTTCAAAAGAATTTAATTGTTCAATAGAAAGTATTTTTTTTAAGGCATGCGCGCCAAAAGCTCCAAATATAATAGCTAAAAAGCCCAAAGTACAAGCTGCAAGAAGAATTTTCTTTTCCATGGATAGTGTTTTATCTCTTTACAAAGATAATCAACTTCAAATCAAGTTTTTTTATTAATGCTAGATTTTATTTTTTTGAAATATAACATTTCATTACCTTCGTGTGATATTATAGTAAAATGAGAAAGATATTAATTATAGGAGCAGGTCGATCTGCTTCTTCACTTATAAAATATTTATTAGATAAATCAGAATCAGAAAACTTGTTACTTACAATTGCTGATTTATCCGAAGCATTAGCCAATAAGAAAACGGGTAATCATAAAAATGCTCGTGCCATTTCTTTTGATGTTTGTAATGACGAACAACGTAAACAAGAAATTCAACAAGCAGATATTGTTATTTCGATGTTACCAGCTCATCTTCATATTGAGGTAGCTAAAGATTGTATTTTTTATAAGAAAAGTATGATTACAGCATCGTACATTAGTGAAGAAATGAAAAATTTGGATTCCCAAGCTAAAGAAAACCAAATTGTATTGATGAATGAAATTGGTTTAGATCCAGGAATCGACCACATGAGTGCCATGAAAATTATGGACGAAATTAAAAGTATAGGGGGAAAAATTATTCTTTTCGAATCTTTTTGTGGCGGATTAGTGGCTCCTGAAAGTGATACCAATTTATGGAATTATAAATTTACCTGGAATCCAAGAAATGTAGTTTTAGCAGGTCAAGGCGGCGCAGCAAAATTCATACAAGAAGGCACTTATAAGTACATTCCCTATCATAAATTATTTAGAAGAACCGAATTTTTAGAAGTTGAAGGTTTTGGACGATTTGAAGCTTACGCCAATAGAGATTCTTTGAAATATAGAGAAATTTATGGATTACAAAATGCAGAAACCTGTTATCGTGGAACTATAAGAAGAGTAGGTTTTTCAAAAGCATGGGACGTATTTGTGCAATTAGGCATGACGGATGATACTTATATTTTAGATGATTCTGAACACTTGAGTAATCGCGATTTTGTGAATTTATTTTTACCATATCATCCAACGGATTCAGTAGAAATTAAACTCAGACATCAATTAAAAATTGATCAAGATGATGTAATTTGGGACAAACTTTTGGAGTTAGATTTGTTTAGCAAGTCGGTGGTTACGGGGCTAAAAAATGCCACTCCCGCGCAAATGTTAGAAAAAATACTATCATATAAATGGTCGCTACAACCAGAGGATAAAGACATGATTGTGATGTATCATAAAATAGGTTATGAAATTAATGGTGAGCAAAAACAAATTGATGCTACTATGGTTTGCTTGGGAGACGATCAAACGTACACTGCGATGGCAAAAACGGTGGGGTTACCCGTAGCCATTGCCACTTTGAAAATATTAAATGGTGAGATACAAACTACAGGTGTGCAATTGCCTATTTCTAAAGAAGTTTACTTGCCCATTTTAAAAGAATTAGAACAGTATGGTGTAGTTTTTAAAGAATTTGATGTGCCCTACTTTGGATATAATTATTATGATTAAATAAAAAAATCCAAATTCCGAAATCATTTCGAAATTTGGATTTACTATTTTAGATTTATAAGAATTAATCTCTAGTCGCGCCCATATATCGCATTATATAATATAATAACGTTGCTATTGAACCTAATGCGGCAACTAAATAGGTTCTGGCAGCCCATTTTAATGAATCTTCTGCGCCAGCATATTCTTCTTGACCCAACATATTTTTGTTTTTCAACCAAGCCAAAGCACGATTACTTGCATCATATTCTACAGGTAACGTAATTATAGAAAAAATAGTAGTGGCAGCAAATAAAATTATTCCGATTAGTAACAAAGAAGGAAATGTGTTTAACATTAGAATGCCTGCTAATAAAACCCATTGCATATAATTTGAAGCAATTTCCACAACAGGCACTAGTTTGGAACGCATCGTAAGCCATTCGTAAGCCTGAGCATGTTGCACGGCATGACCCACTTCATGAGCGGCTACCGCTGCTGCTGCTGCATTTCGTTGGTTATAAACGGCCTCTGACAAATTTACGGTTTTATCAGTAGGGTTGTAATGATCCGTTAATCTTCCAGAAGTAGAAATGACTTTTACATCACGAATCCCATGATCAGCAAGCATTTTTTCTGCAATTTCTGCACCAGACATCCCATTTCTTAGGGTAAGTTTAGAGTAATGTTCAAATTTTGATTTTAATCTATTTGAAACCAACCAGCTAAAAAGCATAATTACTCCACCAATTATCATTGAACCTGTATCAAACATATTTTTAATTTTAAAAATTTAAAGTTACTAAATAAATATCAAATTATGAGCCAAAGTTAAAAAATGACAAGTTGTCAATATTAATTTATTATTTATTTGATGAAACCAAATATTATTACAATAAATAAAAAGATTCAATTTGTATTATCCACTAAATTCAATTAGAATGTCTTAAAATACTATACCTAATACAAATCGATTATTATTTCTTTCATTAATTGAATTTGCTATATTTCCGTAATCAGACTTCCATTTCCCATTGGAGAAAGCCAATTCATAGGCGCAATTTAATCTGAATTTATAAAATTTATCTTTAAATAGATAAATAGATAAAGAAGGTCCTGCATAAAACATTTGATTTCTTATTGATAGTAATCCGCCATTTGTATTGGGGTTTAAATTATTAAAATCAATGGTATTATTTTTAGAATACAAATCTACTTCTGAAGAGGTTCCTGCTAAACTTAACCCAGAAGTAAATGCAAAATTAGTCTTATTTATCAGGTTATAATGAAAGCGAATACGTCCCGTAAAATGCATATTCTTATTCTTTGATGTTGTATTCTCTTTTTTATTTTCTCCAAATCCAAATTCAAAATCTGAAGAATATTTTTTACCAAAAACATTAAAGCCAAAAACAAATTCTGCCGGACTGTTATCTAAAAGTACAACATTTGATGCTTGTAAATTTCTATTAAGATTTAAATTGTCTTGAATATTCGCATTAACTCCAATATAAAAAGAAGCATCAACATTACTTTTGTTTTTTATTTCATTTTTTTCTTGAGCGGTTCCAAGTTGAAAAGCAACGAAAAAAGTGGCAAGTATAATTTTTCTCATTTTATTAAAAAATTTAATGTTATTACTACAAAATTAAAATCAGGACAACTAAAATCTATTAATAATTTGTTAAAATAACTTTACCCCACCAAATTAATAATTTTGCCTGGAACTATAATCACTTTATTTGGTGTTCTTCCTTGTAATTGCGCATGTGTGCGTTCATCTGCCATTACGATTTCTTCAATTTGAGCGGCTGTTAAGTCTAACGGTAACTTAATTGTAAATCGCATTTTTCCATTGAATGAAACCGGATATTCTTTTTCAGATTCAACCAAATATTTTTCTTCAAATTTTGGAAAAGCAACTGTTGCAATCGAATCTTCGTGACCTAAAGCACTCCATAATTCTTCTGCAATATGCGGTGCATATGGTGAAACTAAAATGGCTAAAGGCTCTAAAATAGCTCGATGGTTGCATTTTAATTGTTGCAATTCGTTCACGCAAATCATGAATTGAGAAACCGAGGTGTTGAAGGAAAAATTCTCAATGTCTTCGGTTACTTTTTTAATGGTTTTATGTAACGACTTATACATTTCTGCCGTAGGTTCATCGTTTATTATAACCGAACCGTTGTCATCAAAATACAAACGCCATAATTTTTTCAAGAATCCGGAAACACCAGTAATTCCTGCCGTGTTCCAAGGTTTAGATTGCTCTAAAGGCCCTAAAAACATTTCGTACAAACGCAGTGTATCAGCTCCGTATTCTTCACAAATATCATCTGGTGAAACAACATTATACTTTGATTTCGACATTTTTTCGACTTCTCGACCAACAATGTATTTGCCCTCTTCTAAAACGAATTCGGCATTAGCATAATCAGCATATAAAGGATGTGCTTTGAATTTTTCTATATTTAATTCGTTCGTAATATCATTGATACAAGATAAATCAACGTGAATTGATTGAACATTTTTATCTTTTATCAAACCTCTTGAGAACAAAGTTTTTGAATCTTCACTTCTATACACAAAAGCACTCATCCCCAAAATCATTCCCTGATTGATTAGTTTTTTAAATGGTTCTTCAGTAGGAGCATAACCCCTATCTTTTAAGAATTTATTCCAAAAACGAGCATACAATAAATGTCCCGTAGCGTGTTCGCTTCCGCCAATGTATAAATCTACGCTTTCCCAATATTTAAGCGTTTCTTCATTAGCAAAATCTTCTGTATTATGCGCATCCATATAACGCATCCAATACCAAGAAGAGCCTGCCCAACCTGGCATCGTGTTCAATTCTAACGGGAAAACGTTTACATTATCTATCAACTCACAACTCACAACTTGCGACTTTTCAACGTCCCAAGCCCAAACCGTTGCGTTTCCTAATGGCGGTTGCCCGTCTTCTGTTGGCAAGTATTTTTCTACTTCTGGTAAAACAATGGGTAAGTGTTTTTTGTCAATCATTTGTGGCAAGCCATTCACATAATATACAGGAAAAGGTTCGCCCCAATAACGTTGGCGAGAAAAAACGGCATCCCGTAAGCGGTAATTTATTTTGGCATTTCCTGCACCTAACTCTTCTAATGCTTCGATGGCTTTTTTCGTTCCGTTTTTGTAATCTAATCCGTTTAAGAAATCAGAATTTACCAATTCGAATCCCCCTTTTTCACCATAAGCGGCTTCTGAAATATCTTGGTTGAAAATATTTTTTATTTCTGGCATTCCGGACGTTCCTTTGAAGAAATTCGCGAAAGCATAATCACGCTCATCGCCACAAGGAACGGCCATAACAGCACCTGTTCCGTAACCCGCCAACACATAATCGCCAATCCAAATTGGAATGGGTTCTTTTGTGAAAGGATGTTCGGCATACGCTCCAGAAAATACGCCTGAAATCGTTTTTACATCAGCCATTCTTTCGCGTTCTGAACGTTTTGCAGTGGCTTCCACATAAGCTTCCACAACAGCTTTTTGTTCTGGGGTGGTAATTTCTTTCACCAATTCGTGTTCGGGTGCCAATGTCATAAAAGTTACTCCAAAGATTGTATCAGGTCTGGTCGTAAATACTTCAACTTGAAACTTGGAACCTAAAACTTGAAACCTAACTGTAGCTCCGACAGATTTTCCAATCCAATTGCGTTGTGATTCTTTGATAGATTCACTCCAATCGATGTCGTTTAAACCTTGTAATAATCGCTCTGCATAGGCAGAAATTCGCATACTCCATTGGGTCATTTTCTTACGAACAACTGGATGTCCACCACGTTCGGAAACGCCGTTTACAATTTCGTCATTTGCTAAAACGGTTCCTAAAGCGGCACACCAATTGACTTCGGTTTCGGCTAAATAGGTTAATCTATATTGTAATAAGATTTTTTGTTGTTGTTCGGATGAAAATGAGTTCCATTCGGTTGCTGAAAAAGGTGCGATATTTTCATCACAAACGGCATTAACTTGCGTGTTTCCATTTTTCTCAAATTCTTGTAGTAACGTACAAATGCTTTCTGCTTTATCTGAATTTTTATTGTACCAGGATTCAAATAATTGTATGAAAATCCACTGTGTATGTTTGTAATAGTCTGGATTTGACGTACGAACTTCTCTGCTCCAATCGAAAGAAAACCCAATTCTGTCTAATTGATTTCTATATCCTTGAATTACATTTCCTGATTTATCGACACCACCTTCAATATTCATTCGAGTTGTATCTGCAGGATGTTGCCCAGTTTGAATGGCATATTGTTCTGCAGGTAAACCAAAGGAATCGTACCCTTGCGGATGCAATACATTAAAACCTTGATGTCTTTTATAACGCGCTACAATATCCGAAGCAATATACCCTAGCGGATGCCCCACGTGCAAACCTGCTCCCGATGGATAAGGAAACATATCTAATACATAGTATTTAGGTAACGGGTTTTGGGCATTGAGTTCTTGGGCTTTAAACGTTTGGTTTTTTGCCCAATAGTGTTGCCATTTGGCTTCTATTTTTTCGTGGAAATATTTCATTTCTATTTTCTATAGTCTATTTTCAGATTTACATTCTCGGGTTTAACCGAAAAATAAGGTGCAAATTTACATTTTTATATACTAATGTTAAAACTTTGTTGTTATATTCTATGTAAACAAAATTTCTTTACTATTTTTACACCATAATTAGTAAACTTATGGCACAATCATTTGAACAATATCAACGTAGAAGATTAATTTCTTCTTATTTTTCAGTAGTTTTTAGTATTTTTTTAGTGCTGTTTTTATTAGGCGCTTTAGGATTATTTGTAATTAATTCTGAAAAAATTTCAAACGATTTTAAAGAAAACATTCCTATGACTGTCTATTTTAAAGACGAGGCGAATGATACGATTCTAAATGCCTTTGATACTGAATTGAAAAATTCAAAATTTATTAAATCGTATGATTTTGTAACCAAAGCGGAAGCGGCTAAAAACAATCCGGATATAGTAGGTAAAGATTTTATGGAGTTTTTAGGATTTAATCCGTTACAGAATTCTTTTGATATTCATTTAAAAAGTGATTATGTAACCAAAGAAGAAATTAAAAAAATAGAAAATAATTTTAAAAGAAATGGCAATATTTCTGACATCATTTACGATAAAGAATTGGTAGAATTGGTTAACGAAAATGTATCTGAAATTAGCTTTTGGATTTTAATTATTAGTGCGGTTTTAACTTTTGTAGCGATGTTGTTAATTAATGGCTCTATTCGTTTGTCGGTTTATTCACATCGATTTACCATAAAAACGATGCAAATGGTTGGAGCTACAAAAACATTTATCAGAAAACCTTTTATAAAAACAAGTATTTTATTAGGAATAATTGGTGCAGTGTTGGCGATTATTGGTTTGGTATTTTTAGCATTTTACATTGATGGTTTATTTCCAACTTTAGGCATTGCAAAAGATTATGCAGCTATAGCCATTGTGGCTTTTGGTGTATTGTTAATAGGTATTATTATTACTTGGTTGAGTACCTATTTTGCAACTACTCGTTTCTTAAATTTAAGAACCGACGATTTGTACTAGTCTAGTGAAAAGGGAATAGTAATTAGTGAATAGCATTTTTATAAAAACATTATGAAAGAAAACTCAAAAAAGCCCGAATTTTTATTCAGTGCTACCAATTATAAAATATTAATTATAGGATTAGTTGTGATTGCTTTAGGATTCATATTAATGAGTGGTGGAGCCAATGAGAATCCAAATGTATTTAATGAAGACGTATATAGCTTCAGAAGAATAAGATTAGCGCCAACAGTGGTGTTAATCGGTTTTGGAATTACAATTTATTCGATTTTAAAGAAGTCGAAATCTGAAAATTAATTTATATTTTTTAGATTCTGTGTTTCTAAGAATCTAAGAATCTAAAAGTCTAAAAAATGGATGTATTTCAAGCTATAATCATTGCCATTATTGAAGGTATTACAGAATATTTACCGGTTTCTTCAACAGGTCATATGATTTTTGCCAGTTCTTACTTCGGAATTGAAAAAGAAGAATTTGTAAAATTATTTCAGGTTTCTATACAATTTGGTGCCATTTTAGCAGTTGTAGTTTTATATTGGAAAAAGTTTTTTGATTTTTCGAAACTACAATTTTTTATAAAATTAGCTTGTGCGGTTGTACCAGCTTTAATTTTAGGAAAATTATTTGATGATAAAATAGAAGCCGTTTTAGAACATCCTACTCCTATCGCGATGGTACTAATTATCGGAGGAATAATTTTACTGTTTGTAGATAGATTTTTCAAAAATCCAACCATTCATAAAGAAGAAGATATTACCATAAAAAAAGCAGTTACTATTGGCTTTTGGCAATGTTTAGCTATGATGCCAGGCACAAGCAGAAGTGCGGCAAGTATCATTGGAGGGATGCAACAGGGGTTAAGTCGTCAAGCGGCTGCAGAATTTTCTTTCTTTTTAGCCGTGCCAACAATGTTAGCAGTTACTTGTTACTCGGTGTTTTTGAAAACGTATGATAAAAGTGGTTTAAAAGGTTTTGAGTTAATTTTGAAAACAGAAGACAATACTAAAATGTTTATAATTGGAAATTTAGTTGCCTTTGTGGTAGCGGTTTTAGCTATTAAATTTTTCATTGAAATCATAAAAAAATACGGATTTAAACCTTGGGGTTGGTACAGAATTATCGCAGGAATACTCTTATTAGCTTACTTTAATTTATTCAAATAATGAAAGCAGAAGACTACCAAGAAGGACAAATTTTACTAATTGATAAACCACTTAAATGGTCGTCTTTTCAAGCCGTAAATAAATTAAAATTTGGCTTAATAAAGGAATTAAAATTACCCAAAAAATTCAAAATTGGTCACGCCGGAACTTTAGATCCATTGGCTTCGGGATTATTGCTAATTTGTACCGGAAAATTCACAAAAAGAATAGAAGAATTGCAAGGTCAAGCTAAAGAATATATTGGAACTATTACGGTTGGCTCCACAACACCTTCATACGATTTAGAAACAGAAATTAACGCCACGTTTCCAACAGAACATATTACAGAAGCTTTAATTAACGAAACGTTACCGCAATTTATAGGTGAAATAGATCAAAAACCTCCTGTTTTTTCAGCCATTAAAAAAGACGGAAAAAGGTTGTACGAATCCGCTCGTGCTGGTATAGAAGTGGAAATAAAAACCAGAAAAGTATCAGTTTCTGAATTTGAAATTACCAGAATTGCCTTACCCGAAATAGATTTCAGAATTGTATGTAGTAAAGGAACGTACATTCGCTCCATCGCATACGATTTTGGTTTGGCTCTTAATTCTGGAGGCCATTTAACGGCACTTCGTAGAACAAAAATCGGTGAGTATTCAGTTGAAAATGCTACGGAACCAGAGGCTTTTATTGAAGGATTACAACAATCTCCTTCATCGTAGAAATCCCTTTATCTTCCAAATACCATTTTTGTAACGCTATTTTTGCAGCTTCATCTACAATTCCATTTTTAGCTTTATAATCTATAATTATGTTTTTTGCGCCTTCTGGTCGTGGTCCCCAATGATTTATTACATTCGAGTTTTCATCTAAAATTATCAATTTTGGAATGGATTTAGCCCCATTGGTTAAAAACAGATGGATTAATTCTTCATTTTCATCACGAAACACTAATTTCAAATCTATATTTTTAGAAGCTTCAGCCATTAATTTGATAATTGGTAAAATTTGAGCGGCATCGCCACACCAACCTTCTGCTATAACTAACCAAGTTTGGTTTGACTTTAAATTTAGTAGCTTTTTTTCTACTTCGGCATCTAATTTTATTGTTTTTTCTAACCGATTCATTCGTACTTCATTCAATTCCGAATAGTGTAATAAATCGGCACTTTGTTCTTTTCCTGT
The DNA here is from genome assembly GCA_004293045.1 of Flavobacteriia bacterium. GTDB lineage: Bacteria > Bacteroidota > Bacteroidia > Flavobacteriales > Flavobacteriaceae > Flavobacterium. The sequence goes on from RDXY01000005.1 coordinate 14,096, forward strand.
CGATTTTCCTTCACTAATTAATTTCGAAACAATATTTCGATATTCAGTATAGGAATGACTATTTTGTAAAGCAGATTGGATGATAGATTTCATAGCGGATGAATTGTTTTTACAAATTTAAAAATAAATTATGAGCAATTGTGCATTATATGTTATACAGAATTAGAGTTTCTAAATTAAATTGTTTTTTTGATTGCAGATTATAATTATATTTGCAGCACAAAAAACAACACCATGAGTTACAAAAGAATTCTTCTTAAATTAAGCGGAGAAGCCTTAATGGGCGAAAGACAGTACGGAATTGATCCGAAAACTTTAGCAGATTATGCTTCAGAAATCAAGCAAATTCACGACCAAGGTGTAGAAATTGCCATTGTAATTGGCGGAGGAAATATTTTTAGAGGGGTAGCAGGCGCAAGCAATGGGATGGATAGAGTGCAAGGCGATTATATGGGTATGTTAGCCACAGTTATAAACGGAATGGCATTACAAGGTGCCTTAGAAGATGCTGGAATGCCAACACGTTTACAAACCGCATTAAAAATTGAAGCTATTGCCGAACCTTATATCAAAAGAAGAGCTACAAGACACTTAGAAAAAGGTAGAATTGTAATTTTTGGTGCCGGAACAGGGAATCCCTATTTTACGACTGATACTGCTGCCGTTTTAAGAGGAATTGAAGTAAATTGCGATGTAATTTTAAAAGGAACTCGAGTAGATGGGGTGTATACAGCAGATCCTGAAAAAGATCCAAGCGCTGTAAAATATGACACCATAACTTTTGATGATGTGTTAGCTAAAGGATTAAATGTAATGGACACGACAGCTTTTACATTAAGCCAGGAAAATAAATTGCCAATTATTGTTTTTGATATGAACAAAAAAGGCAATTTATCAAAAATTTGTAACGGAGAAACAGTAGGAACAACAGTGACAATATAATTAGATTATTAGAATTTTAGACTACTTAGAATACATTTTAGTCTAACAATCTTTAATCTAAACATCTAAAAATCATAAAAAAATGACAGAAGAAATTAACTTTATTATGGATAGCGCAAAAGAATCTATGAATGGATCGGTAGCGCATTTAGAAAAAGAATTTTTAAACATTAGAGCAGGAAAAGCTTCTCCGCAAATGTTAGGTAGTGTTTTTGTAGATTATTATGGGGCACAAACGGCATTGGCTCAAGTGGCAAATGTTGTAGCTGCAGACGCAAGAACTTTAACCGTAACGCCTTGGGAAAAAGCCATGTTACAGCCTATTGAAAAAGCGATTATGATTGCTAATTTAGGATTAAACCCGATGAATAATGGGGATAATATTATCATTAGTATTCCCGCTTTAACAGAAGACAGAAGACGCGAATTAGTAAAACAAGCCAAAGCAGAAGCAGAAGATGCCAAAGTAGGTATCAGAAACGCCAGAAAAGACGCCAATAGCGACATTAAAAAAGAAGAAAAAAACGGTACATCTGAAGACATCTGTAAAATTGCGGAGGATTCCGTACAAAAACTAACAGATGCTTTTATTAAGAAAATCGATGAGGTTTTCACAGCTAAAGAAGCTGAAATTATGAAAGTATAGGTTTTGTTTTAGAAAATAGAGAATAGAAAATAGAAAACCCTGCAAATAATTTAATTCGCAGGGTTTTTTGTGTTTTTGATTATTTTTTGTCTAAATATTTCATTAGTTTTTTATATAATTTAACAATAGCGATAACTATAATTATCAATATAATAAACATGAGAGTTTGTAATAAAAATAAACCTAAACTAAATTCATTAAAAATTTTTCCCATAAGAAAATATTGAAATTTAGGATTTTTTATAAAATTTTATTAAAATTTTAATTAAATATAAGATTGCAATAATAATAAACACATACATAACAACTCTTATTGCACCAGTTGTCGAAAAAAATAAAAATGACTTCATAACTATTAAATTAATCTAAACATCATTCTTCTTATCTAAATATTTTGTAATTTTTCTGTAAAGTTTAATTATATAATATATCACCACAATTAAGAGAATAATATTAATTATAGGTATTAATATTCCTAATAAATAATGAAAATAATACGAAATAGTCTCTGGATGCTGTACTTTAATTTCTTTCATAATCTAATATTGAATTGTTGCATAAATTGAACCATTGTTTTTAAGAAATTTAATCTGAAAATGTTCTGATGCTGAAAATACAGTGCCAATCCCTTCAAAGATAATATTGAATAGCTAGGAAAATTTAATGTTTTTAAAATCATATTTTTTTATTCTCATTATTTTTTTCAAGCTCCTCTATTTTTAGTTTATAATATTTTTTTTTAATAAAAATATAATTTCTAACTAGGAAATAAAAAGTTACAATTAAATATAATAAGCCCAATAAAATAATTGTTGGTATAAAATAACTAAAGGTTTCAAAAATGTCTTTCATAATATTAATCAAGATTAGTAGTAACAGAACAACATAATGTGCCATTACTTTTGTTTATTAAAAATTTTATCTTTTTTCTATTCTTAAAACCAAATTCAAATTCTTCGTACTTAATTCCGATATTAAGATACCCTGTCAATGTGATTTGTGCTTCATTGCTACTATAGTTTTGATTTGTCATACTCATTGTTGTTTGCACCCAAGTGTTACCAGGTAAAAACCCATCTAAATATGAATTACTTTGATTATCTAATGTTATATTTGAACCTTTGTTGGCAACTACTTCAACAATAATTGTATGTGTTGAACTTATTCTTATTTTCTTTGTTGAAAAAAATTGATTTTGCGTTTCTAAATTAGAAACATCGGCGCCATCTCCTTGCGATCCGTTATTTAATGACTGAACAAAAGTGTTTAATTCTGTAATGGAATTAAAATTCATTAAATTTTGATTACTATTTGAATTAGAAAAACTATGATAATCAAAGTTTATATTGTTTTCAGATGCAATATCAATTAATCCGTCAAGTTTTTCAATTTTTTCTAAACTTGTCAAATTTTGTAATATACTTTGCTTTGTTGTTGCACTCTGTCCCGATAACCATTCACCATGTTGAAGTAAAAACTGAAAAGCATTATATTGAAACAAAGAAATTTGAGCTTGGGTATTTATTGTATCAGGATATTGATAAAAAACACTTGGCATATTATTAAAAGCATACGTTAAAGCATTTTGATTTGAACTACTCAATCCACCATTAACACCAATCCAATAATTTGTATACGCTAAAAGCCATTCTGTGGATTCAACTACATTTTTAATAGCATTGTCAGAGGCATATAAATTATAAATAAATTGATTTATCTGAAGCATATTTTGAGTAGCAGGATTGCTTAAATCATCACTATTAAAATAATTAGGTATAAATATGTCTGTATTTGAACTATTTTCACCGCCACCACCAAGACCATTATTTTCATTTCCAGATGATGGATTAGATGGGTTTTGATGGTTATTCATCCATTCCAGCACATCTGGTATAAAATCTTCGCCTCCACTAGTAGAACAATCGCTTGCAAGAACTTTAAAAACAAGAACTTTTCTTCTACTACCATCATTATTAAAACATTCTGGATTTTCACCAGGAGTAGTAAGTTCTCCCTCGCAATAATCTACTTCTTCGTAATACCCAACTTCAAGACATCCACTCGTATTGGTTACATTAGATGAAGAACTATTGAGCCTTGCAGTTGAAGTGCTAGTGATTGAGTTCATAAACATGTCATTATTGCTAATTTGTCCTAAATGTTTGTTTAAATAATAAGTTACTAAGTACGTTTGAGGACTCTGATTTGGCTTACAATCAATTACAATATTTTGTGAAAAAGTAGCAGTAGCTGATTGTAAAACACGAAAAGAAAAAGTTTCTTGGTTGTTAGTTTTTTTTAAGTATTGAATATTTTGTAAATCTATATCAAAATCGGAAATAGATTCAATACTATTATGTTTATCAGCAGGTAAAACTTTTTTAAGTTTAGCTGATTCAATAAATGCTTGATTGTTGATGTTTCTCAATTCTTGAAAATTAATCTTTTTAAAGCGGTAATCTCTCGTGTCTATATTTAAATTTTCATCATAAGCATCTTTACTACAACTAAATGTAAATAGCACAGTTACTAAAAGTAGGATGTTTTTCAATTTTTGTTTGGGGTTTTTCATACATTAAAATTTAAAGTTAATAAAAATGGATAATGTAAATATTATACTAAAGTAATACATTTTTCAAAACAAAAAACAACTATTTTTGATTTTTTCTTAAAATATATATTTTTTTGTTATAGATTATGTAAATTCTTAAAAAAATTTGAAAGAATTCAAAAAAGAAATAGTTTGAGTAAACAAATTACTCAGGAAACAATAGATTTTGATTGTGATGTGAATGTTCTGTAATAAGCAGAAAAGAAAGTTAACATAATCAAAAGATAGATTTTGTACTTATGGATAAAATTTGTAGTGAAATTAAAGTTGACTTTGAGTATTTCAAAGAAGGTAAGCAAGTAAATAAAGTCAAAAAAACGGCGGTAGTGTAGGAGTTATAAGCTATAATCAAGGAACAATTAATTTATTTCCCGAGAACAAAATTGAACATCTAAAAAAATAATTGAGGAGAGTAAATTATAAGATATGAAGATTATAGAATTAGAAAAATTACTATCTTCAAAAGAATAATTAGCATTTTTTATTTCATTTTCCCAACCAACGCTTTCAAATACACCTTCATATCTAAAAACTCAAAATCAATAGCGGTTTTAATTTTATTTGTATCGTGAGTTTCTAAATTATATAATGCGTTTATGGTAGCTTTTGTTAACATTCTTTTTCTAAAAAATAGCTTCGCCAAAACAAACTCAAAGATTCGAAGGATTTGCAATTGCCACTTCTTTATTTCAAATTTTGGTTTTTTTATTTTGTTAGCTGAGGTGCTCGATGCCAAACTATCTGCAATACTATCAAATAATTCTTTGTAAGTTACATCTTCGGCAACTAAAATAAAGCGTTCGCCAGAAATTGTGCTTTTCATTAGAGCTGTCATTGCTTTTACGACATCTTCTACAGCTACAATTCCAAGTTTACCATGCGTATAAAATAATTGTCCGTCTTTAATATTTTTGATAAATAAAGAACTGCCTTCTGTTGGAAATCCGTTCCCGAAAATCACACCTGGATTGACAATTACCACTTCCAATCCTTCTTGAAACCCACGCCAAACTTCCATTTCTGCGCCAAATTTTGAAATAGAATAATCGCTTCTTACAGCTTCGTTGTTTCTTTCAGTTTCTTCATTTATCAATAAATTATGTTCCGTTCCGTTTCCTAAAGCCGAAATTGAACTTACATAGCACAATTTTTTTACATCAGAAGATAAGCAACAATTCACCACATTTGCGGTTCCTACCATGTTATTTTGATAGAGTTTTTCTTCATCTTTTGGATTAAAAGAAACCAACGCCGCACAATGATATACATAAGAAATGTTAGTAAAAGCAGTTTCAAGAGCAGGAATATCTAAAATATCGGCTTTAACCCAATCTATTTTTTCAAAATTAGTAAGTTTGTTTTCTTTTTTAAATAATTGTTTAATGAGTTGTAGTTTTTTCTCCGATCTATATATTGCTCGAATGGCATTCTCTTCTTGAGAAAGTTGCAATAATAAATGAAAACCAACTAAACCTGTTCCGCCTGTAATTAATATCATGTTGTAAAATTAGTGAAAAATTGAAATACAAAGTGACTTCTAATAAATAAAAAATGAGTAAATTAAACTACAAATTCGTATTTCTAAAACTCAAAAATTCGCACTATATTTGCACTATAAATGAATTTTACGAAAAGATGAAGAAGCACATAAGAATTATAGATTTATTAGAAAACACAAAAACGTTGCAAGAAGTAAACGCAAAAGGTTGGGTAAGAACGTTTAGAAACAATCAGTTTGTAGCGTTAAATGATGGTTCAACACTTAATAATATTCAGTGTGTGGTTGATTTTGAAAACACACCTGAAGAAACGCTAAAACGCATTACTACTGGCGCGGCTATTTCTGTTACTGGAACTTTAGTGGAAAGTCAAGGTGCTGGACAAAAAGTAGAAATCCAAGTAACGAAACTTGAAATTTTAGGAGATTCTGATGCGGAAAAATTCCCAATACAACCCAAAAACAAACCAAGTTTAGATTTTCTTAGAGAAAATGCACACTTGCGCACCCGAACCAATATGTTTGGAGCTATTATGCGTGTGCGCTCCACGTTATCTTTCGCAGTGCATAAGTATTTTCAAGAAAAAGGATTTGTGTATGTAAATACGCCAATTATTACAGGTTCTGATGCAGAAGGTGCTGGAGAAATGTTTCAAGTTTCGGCTTTGCCTTTTGATAACACACCAAGAACTGAAGACGGTAAAGTAAATTATAAAGAAGACTTTTTCGGGAAACAAACCAATCTTACGGTTTCTGGGCAATTAGAAGCAGAAACGTATGCCATGTCTTTAGGGCAAGTGTATACTTTTGGACCTACTTTTCGTGCGGAAAATTCAAATACATCACGTCACTTAGCCGAATTTTGGATGATTGAACCAGAAGTAGCTTTTAATGATTTGGCTGCAAATATGGATTTAGCGGAAGATTTTATTCAAAATGTAATTAAATATACGTTAGATAAATGTTCTGAAGATTTGAAGTTTTTAGAAAACCGTTTACTAGAAGAAGAAAAAAACAAACCACAAGCGGAACGTAGCGAAATGGCTTTGTTAGAAAAATTAAATTTTGTTTTAGAGAATAATTTCAAACGTGTTTCGTATACCGAAGCTATTGATATCCTTAAAAATTCGAAACCAAATAAAAATAAAAAATTCCAATATATAATTGACGAATGGGGTGCCGATTTACAATCAGAACACGAACGTTTCTTAGTAGAAAAACATTTTAAATGTCCTGTAATTTTATTTGATTATCCTGCCAAAATTAAAGCATTTTACATGCGATTAAATGATGGAACCGAGCCAGGAAAAGAAACTGTTCGCGCTATGGATATTTTATTTCCAGGAATTGGCGAAATTGTTGGAGGTTCGCAACGTGAAGAACGTTTAGACGTATTAATTGAAAAAATGAAAGCATTAGGTATTGATGAAGAAGAATTATGGTGGTATTTAGATACTAGAAGATTCGGTTCAGCCGTGCATTCAGGTTTTGGTTTAGGTTTTGAAAGATTGGTATTGTTTGTTACGGGGATGACTAATATTCGCGACGTAATTCCTTTCCCAAGAACACCGGATAACGCAGAGTTTTAATAAGGCATTAGGCATTAGGCAATAGGCAATAGGCTTAACGCATAATGCATAAAGCTTAAAGCAAGATATAATGTTAAAACACAGTTTAAATTTCAAATTATCGCAAAAATTATCGCCACAACAAATTCAGTTGATGAAGTTGATTCAATTGCCTACGCAAGCTTTTGAGCAACGTTTGCAAGAGGAAATGGTTGAAAACCCAGCTTTAGAAGGAAGTTTAAACGACAATAACGAATCGTTAGAAGATTATAATGATACTTCAAATGATGAGGATGGTTATGATGATTACGATAACGACCAAATAGATACTGGCGATATTAATATTGATGAATATTTAAGTAACGACGATACGCCAGATTATAAATATCAAAGTAATAATTATAGCGATGATGATGAAGACCGAACGTTGCCCATGGCAGCACAAATTAGTTTTCATCAAGATTTAATTAATCAATTAAACACCTTTATACTTTCAGAGAACGATAGAGAAATTGCTGAGTTTTTAGTAGGAAGCATTGAAGATTCTGGTTATATCAGAAGAACCATTCAGGATATTGTAGACGATATGGCGTTTACGCAAGGGGTGTATACCGATGAGAAATCCGTTGAAAAAGTATTGCATATTGTGCAACAGTTAGAACCTTCTGGAGTTGGCGCAAGAGATTTACAAGAATGTTTGTTGATCCAATTAAAGCACAAAACACCTACAGAATCGGTTAATTTAGCCATTGCTATACTTGATAAACAATTTGATGCGTTTACTAAAAAGCATTACGAGAAATTACTTCAAAAATTTAATTGCTCCAAAGAACAATTAAAAAAAGCTATTGAAGAAATAGAAAAATTAAATCCGAAACCAGGAGGCAGTTATGACAGCAATAGTAGAATTATTGAACACGTAGTTCCTGATTTTACCATTCGTATTGTTGATGGCGAATTAGAATTGCTTTTGAATGGAAGAAATGCTCCAGAATTGCACGTTTCAAAAGACTATCAAGAAATGCTGCAAACGTATAAAGTTTCTAGTGAAAAGTCGAATTCACAGAAAGATGCAGTGCAATTTATCAAGCAAAAATTAGATTCTGCCAAATGGTTTATTGATGCGATAAAACAACGTCAGGAAACACTTTTTGTTACGATGAATGCGATTATGTATTTCCAACAAGAATACTTCTTAGACGGTGAAGAATCTAAGCTAAAACCAATGATTCTAAAAGATATTGCTGATATGATTGGTTTAGATATTTCTACCATTTCGCGAGTAGCAAATAGTAAATATGTTGACACGCCTTACGGAACAAAACTAATTAAAGAATTTTTCTCTGAAGCGATGAAAAACGATCAAGGTGAAGATGTTTCTACCATTGAAATTAAAAATATTTTAGAACGTGTTATTGCGGAAGAAGATAAAAGCAAACCCTTGCCTGATGAAGATTTAGCAGCAATTCTTAAAGAAAAAGGATTCCCTATAGCCAGAAGAACTATTGCAAAATACCGAGAACAATTAGATATTCCTGTGGCAAGATTGAGGAAAAAAATGTAACTTTTTTAAACTTTCAAAACCGCTTCAATTGATAATAAAATATCTTTTACAACCATTTTCATATATTTTCCATCCTATATTTATTTCTATGTATGGTGCAATTTTATATTTCTTTTTCACAAATAACAGCAATTATTTGGCAGAAATGTACTTGACATGCATTCAAATTTTTATTCTTACGATACTTTTACCGCTTAGTTTTTATTCGTTATTAAAAATTTTTAAAAAAATAAAATCATTTACAGAAGCTACTCTTGAAGAAAGAAGATTGCCCATTTTTATTCAACTGGTACTGTTATATTTGCTATTACGATTTACAGTTTTAGAAACCCATTTTCCAGAATTATTTAAGTTTTTTCAAGCGGGTTTTATCAGTGCTTTTTTAGTCTTTATTTCTGTACTGTTTCGATTTAAAGCTAGTTTGCATATGATAGGTTGTACTTCTTTAGCAGTTTTTGTCTTACTGTTTACGAGTTATTTAGAAATAGCCGCACTTAATACTGTAGCACTTTTAATACTTTGCATGGGATTTGTTGCCTCTTCACGTTTATTTATGAAGGCACATACGCCAATAGAGTTGATGGCAGGAATGCTACTTGGGGGCTTACCTCAACTCTTTATTTGGTTCTATAATATATAAAAGATAAAACCAACATTAAAATTACTCATTTTGGAGCCTTCTTTAAAGATTGGATTTAAACCATAATAAATATATGGGTTCCAAGTATTAAATCCAACAGAAATATATGCACCATATTGCCAACGATTTATTTCGTCTGAAATAGATTCTTTAGTACTTTCTGTTGTTGACTCTAATTTTAATTTGGAATTAAATACATAACTAGTTTTTAATCCGGTATAAATTCTCCAAAAGCTGTGACTATTTTGGGTGGAATTTCGCCATCTAATTTCTAATGGAAAATCAATGCTATGCGTAGTAATTATGGTCCTAATATTTTCGGAAGTGTTATTTTCAGTAGCGCCAACAATTTCTTTAGAATTAATAAATTGTTTAATATTATTGTATGAATAGCCAATTCCTGGCGCAATAGCCCAATGTCTGTTTTTTGAAATAGGAAAATCTCTTAAAATTCCAAAAGTTATTCCAGGGGAAAAAGAAAACTGTTTAAATCCATCTGGACGATTTTGTATTAAATTATAACTTAATGAGGCGTAAAATTGGTCTTCTCTGTAAAGTGAATCCATTGCAATGGGTTTTATTTCTTGCGAGAAACAAAAAAAGGGAATCCATAAAAAAAATAATATTCTCATGTGTAATAGTTATTGTTTTTAATTGTCTAAAACCACACAGTTTTGCAGAGAGGAAGGGATTCGAACCCTCGATATGTTGCCATATACACGCTTTCCAAGCGTGCGCCTTCAGCCACTCGGCCACCTCTCTAGTTTTAATCATTCATTTCGCCTCGTAAAGATGTTTCAAAAATAGTCTTAAAAACCGAGTTAGCCACGTTTTGGCCCAACAAATACATTAATTTTGTTATTGCTGCTTCCGTTGTTATATTTTTTCCGGAAATTAAACCTATCTCTTTTAATCTTGTGCTAGTTTCATAGGCACCCATTAAAACGCTCCCGCCACTACATTGTGTTACATTAATAATGTGTAAGCCACGTTGTATCGCGTTTTCTATTTCATCAATAAACCAATCTTCCATAGGTGCATTTCCAGATCCATAGGTTTCTAAAACTACCCCTTTTAAATTTGGAGTGTGTAAAATAGCGTGTAAAATACTTTTGTTTATACCTGGAAACAATTTTAAAATTAAAACATTATCGTCAAAACAGGTATTCACTTTTAATTTTTTAGAAACTTTTTCTTTTAGAAGCACTTCGTTATTTACATTCAAATGCACACCTGACTCTACAAGTTCAGGAAAATTAGGTGATGTAAACGCATTAAAATGTTCGGCACTTATTTTAGTAGTTCGGTTTCCTCGGTATAATTTATATTCAAAATAAAGGGAAACTTCTTGAATAATTGGTTTTCCTTTTTCTTGCAACGAAGCAATTTGAATGGCGGTTATTAGGTTTTCTTTTGCATCTGTACGTAAATCACCAATAGGTAATTGAGAGCCTGTAAAAACAATTGGTTTGTTTAAATTTTCGAACATAAAACTTAACGCAGAAGCACTATAAGACATGGTATCCGATCCATGTAGCACCACAAAACCATCAAAATTCGCGTAGTTTTCTTCTATAATTGCCGCTGTTTTTTGCCAATCTAAAATTTGCATATTAGACGAATCAATTGGTTTTTCAAATGAAACGGTTTCAATATTGCACTCTAACAATTTAAGTTCGGGAATGCCTTTTAGAAGTTTTTTAAAATCAAAAGCCTTTAGCGCTCCAGTATCGGCATCTTTAATCATGCCAATAGTTCCGCCGGTATAAATTAATAAAATAGAGGGCTTTTGATTTGCTTTCAATTTATTGGTATTTTAGTTTATTAATCACTGGATTGGCATACATGGCTAAGAAACTTTCTTTCATTTTAATGTCATCCGCATTTATTCTCAATTCTAATCTACGCTCAAAAAGCTGTTTTTCCTTTTCGGTATAATTATCAGAATAAGTGCTGGTTTGATGAAGTAGGTCGTAAGCAATATAATTAGTAGGCCAAATTTTGTAAGACTGCAAAATAGAATCGTCAATAACTTGCGCTACAGCAAACATTTGTTTGTTTGCATTTGTTGTTTCTTCAGAAATTAAGTCTAATTCATGATCTAAAATATCGCCAACATGAATATGAATACGTTTTTTCTGCCCAATAATTCCACTTAATAGCGTAATAAAATCTTCGTTTTTTTCTTTTGTATAAATTTCGTCATTTGCTTCGGCCATTAATTGAGGAATTTTTAAGGCATCCGTTGGATCGTATTCGTAAGAGATGGAAACCGGAACAATTTTAATTTTCTTAAAGAAATCCATATTGTTTTTTTCATCGGAAGCCATGGCAATCATTTTTAATACCCCAGAGTGTGTAGCATCATTACCATCCTTAGTTCTTCCTTCTCGCTGTGCTATCCATACGGAACGATTTTCTTTTGATACCAATCGGTACATGTATTCTGAAAGTAATTTAGAACTCTCTAATAACTCTCTTGGGGAAAGATTTCTTTGGACTAAAAAATTTCTATTTAGTTTGGAAAGCATTAGTAAAAAATCTTTTTTCACTAAATTATCTCCAATGGCAGATGCGGTCATTACTAAACCATGTTCGTGTAAACATACATTTAATAACGAGGTGTCTAAAATTATATCTCTATGATTTGAAATGAAGAAATAAGCGGTATTTGGTTCTAATTTTTCAAAGCCAGATGTAGTAAGTCCGTCTGAACTTTTTTCCAATATTTTTTTTATGGCGTGGTACGCAAAATTAATTTGAAAATCTCTTATAGAATGGGTACGAAGCAATTGTTCTTTCCAAACGGATTCTTCCGTATTTGGATACGCAAAATCCACCAATGCTTTCATCATAGGATGATTTATAGAAGCACGAATTGCATCGTTTACTTCTGCATCATAAAAGGGACGTATTTTATCAAATTTCGACATACTTTATTTTATATCTACAAAAAAACGAAAAAAATAGGAATATACATTAACAAATTTTAAAATCCGAAGATATCTTTGCTGTTTTGTGTGGTAATAGCCGCTATATCTTCTACTGGCAACTGATAAATTTCGGCTAATTTTTCTGCAATTAATTTAATATAACTACTTTCATTGCGTTTCCCTCTAAAGGGTACAGGAGCTAAGTAAGGTGCGTCGGTTTCTAAAACAATATGTTTGAGGTCAATTTCATTTAAAAACTGATCAATTTTTCCATTTTTAAAAGTGGCTACACCACCAATTCCTAATTTCATACCGCAAGAAATAGCTTGTTTTGCTTGATTGAAATCTCCAGTAAAACAATGGAAAATCCCCCACAATGCTGCTGATTTTTCTTGTTCTAAAATTTCAAAAACTTCGTAAAATGCTTCTCTACAATGAATATTTATGGGTAATTCATATTGTTTAGCTAGTTGAATTTGCTTTACAAAAACGTCTTGCTGTTGTTTTAAAAACGATTTGTCCCAGAATAAATCAATACCAATTTCGCCAATTGCTGCAAATTTTCTATGGGCTAATTCAGAAACGACATGCGCCAATTCCTCTTCATAATTTTCTTTTACATAACAGGGATGTAGCCCCATCATTAAAAATACATTTTCCGGATATTGTGCTTCTAGAGCATACATTTTCTTAGTATAACTACTATCTATAGAAGGTACAAATAGTCGAGAAACGCCAGAATCAATAGCGCTTTGAATCATTTTTTCTCGGTCTTCAGAAAATTCTTCAGAATATAAATGAGTATGTGTGTCAGTTAAAATCATTTTATTTTTTAATAAACCATTAAATTACAGCCTCTTATGTCAGAATTATCAAATCGTCCTAATACTTCAAAAGTCATATTGTGGTGTTTTTTCCCTAAATCTTGCGTAGCAATAAAGGAACAGGAATTAATATTCGCTAAATCAATCACATTGATGCCGCCAGTTTTCCCATTCTCAACGTATTGTAAAGCGTCTTCTGCATCTCTAATTAGTACGTCCATCCATAAGGAACATTCAAACACACCGTTTCCTAACGAGTAAGCTTGAGATAAGAGTTCGGTCATTCCGTATTCCGAATGTATGGTGTTTACTCCAAATCCTTCACAAAGCGTTTGGTGTAATTCTTCTCGAATGATTTCTTTTCGTTTGCCTTTCATACCACCAGTTTCCATTACTATGGTATTAGTTAGATTGAATTTTTTGTATTCTATTAAGTCTAATAAAGCATAAGTAACCCCTATCAAAAGAATATTCTGTCCATCAGTTTCAAGTTCGATAATTTTATTGGCAAGTTGTTCAAGATTATTTAAATAGAAACCACTGTCTTGATGATTACTTTTTGCGATCCAATCGTTTACCATATAAATTAAAGAAGAACCTTCCCTTTCTAAATAAGATGGAAGTAAAGCTAAAACACAATACTCTTGAATATTCCCATAAAATTGAGCGAAAGCAATAGAATAGCTGTTCTCGTATACCGAAACATCTGTAACAAAATGCTGGCTTGTTTGTGTACCTGTTGTGCCGCTACTAGTAAAAATTGCTTGAGCTGGTTCAAAATTAGAGACTATTGTTTCCGATTTAAAAAATTGTATGGGTAAAAATGGAATCGCATTTATTTGTTTTACATTATTTGGACTTTTGCCTAAATGATTACAAAAAGCTTGATACACTTTGTTGTTTTCATATTGATAACGAAAAACTTTTAAAGTAATTTTTTCAAATTCTTTTTTAGAGGAAATAGCAAAAATGTCATCTTGTGAAATCATATTGCAAAAGTAGAAAAAGAATATTAGTTGCAAGTATCTTTTCTAGTTTTAGATATAAAAAAAGCACCAATTAATATTGGTGCTTTCTTGAATATGTTTTAAAACTAATTACTGAATAATTAGTTTTTTAGTTGCCGTTTTTCCTTCTTCAGTAATTTTTACAATGTACATACCAGGAGTTAAACCAGTAATATTTACAGAATTATTACTTACTTTCGAATTGATTACTTCTTTTCCTAAAACATTTATTATAGATACATTAATATCACTATTTAAAGCTGTTTCAATAAATAAATTATTTTTTGTTGGATTTGGATACATTTTCAATCCGTCAATTTGAGAGAAAGATTGGTTTGCTAAAGTGAAATTAGGAGTAGTTGTAATTGATAATTCATCTAATGTCATTGCAGGTGTGGATGTTGCGCTATCTTGTCTGAAAATAAAGTTAGCAATACTTGTTAAAGCAGTAGTAGGCGTAGTTGAAATAGTTGCGCTTGCAGAACCTCCAATGGTTGGGTTTTCATATAAAGCTAATAAATTAGATGTAAAATTATAGCCTAAAACTAAATATTGTACAGAGTTTACATTGTATAAATTTGGAGACCAAACAATATCTGCAGTTACTGTAGTGGTGCTAATTCCATATTGAAATTGTGTTCCATTTGATTTTATCCAAATTTTACCAGAATATACATTTGTTGCACTTGAAAAACTTGCAAAGTAGGTTGAACCTGTTGTAGATATTCCTGTTAAATCAGTAACTTTAATTAAAAATGAAGTGTAAATAGTACCAGATGTAGTGTCTGTAAACGGTAACAAAGTGTCACTTCCTGTACCTGCTAAGGCTACTGAATTTCCTGTTGCAGTAATGCCTGTATAAGATAAATTACCAGAAACAGCTAAAATTTCATCTGATCCAACTGAAGTATTTTTCCACATTTGAGAAAAGCTAAGCGCTGTACCGGCACTATAATTGAAAGATTCATTTACAGGTATAGTACTTGTTCCAATACAGCTATCTGGACTTGTGACACTAAATGTAAATGAACAAGTTGGTCCAGAAGAAATTTGAACAGTAGACGTCCCTAAAGTGCTTTCATTATAGGTTAAAATAACACTTCCTATTGCAGCTGTTGAAGGATTGTCTCCAGTTATTGAAGCGCCAGGAGCTGTTATTGTATAAGTACCAGTTGCGCCACCTGTATAAGGAATTGTTACAGTATAATTATCTAAAGCTGAAGTTGAAGTTACACAAGCAATTACAGGAGTTCCTAATGATAATGTACAAGAAGCTGATACTGCAGCTAATTTAATATCGTCAATTCTCATTTGAGCAGTTGCTGGTTGTGTGAATCTTAGTGACAAAGTTGTCGATGCTGGGATTTGACCTCCAGGGATTGTAACTAAATTCCATGACGTATTTGTGTTATTTGTAAAAGTTATAGGTGTCCAAGTTGTACCGTCTGTTGACTTTTCAACTACTAATTGAGTTGCAGCTACACTTGTAAGATAACCAAATGAAAGTTGAATATCAGAAGCTGTGTAAGTAGATGTATTAATGCCGCTAATAATTAAGTTTTTTCCAGCTGTATTGGTTAAAAAAACATTTCCACTTCCAGAAGCACCAACATATCCAGATGAAGCTAAAGAAGTTCTTACATCTCCAGAACCTGAATAGGCTATTGGAGTACTTGCCTGCCATCCAGTATAAGCAGTAATTAGTGTCGTAGAAGCAGGAGTTCCAAAGTTTTCAGAATAAATAGTTTGTCCAAAACTAGAAATAGTTAATAAACAAGAAAGTAAAAAGTAAATTTTTTTCATTTTTTAAAAATTAAATTAGTCACAAATATAAGTACACAACCTGTTTCAATAACATGGAAGTAGTAAAGTTAATGTAAACTTAATAAAGATAAATTATTAGCTAGTTAATGATCAGTTTTCTAGTAGCAGATGCTTCGCCTTCTTTGATCTTAATGATATAAACACCAGGATTTAAAGTAGAGACATTTAATTCTTTGGTATATAGAATAGTGTCAATTACTTTTTTGCCTAACACATCAAAAATTTCAACTTTTTTATCTAAATTTAATCTTGAAGAAATGAAAACTTTGCCAGTATTGTTAGGGTTTGGGTACAAACTTAATCCTTCAATAACAGGCTCTTGCGATCTAGTAGAGCCATTATTTTTGCTTTCTTGAGCAACTGCAGCCACACTAAATAAGAAGAATAAGATGAAAGTATAAATGTAATTTTTAGCCATAATTTTAATATATGTTGTAAATTTATAAAATAAATATCAATTAAAATGCCAAAAATGAGAAAATTATTTATTTTTCATTATTTTTTTTAGTGGTGTAAATTTATTTTTTTAAAACTATAACAATTTGTTATTTTTTTGATGATTTCTTATTTTTTTCCAGGGTGTTTTCTTTTTTCTTAAAAAAACGCTAATTTTTTTATCAAATTCTTCGAAGAATTTTTTTTATCGTGTATATTTGCAGTAGAAAAAAATATAAAAAAAATATAATTATGAGTCAAAGTGTTACAGCATTTTTAGGCGAAGTAGCTAAAAGAAATGCAAACGAACCAGAATTTATGCAAGCCGTAAGAGAAGTGGCTGAAACAGTAATTCCTTTTATTGAGGCCCATCCTAAATACCAAGGCAAAATGTTATTGGAAAGAATGGTAGAACCAGAAAGGGTAATCATGTTCCGAATAGCTTGGATAGACGACAAAGGAGCTACTCAAGTAAATAGAGGTTTTAGAATTCAAATGAATTCGGCAATTGGACCTTACAAAGGAGGGATTCGTTTTCATCCATCTGTAAACTTAAGTATTTTAAAATTCTTAGCATTTGAACAAGTGTTCAAAAATTCCTTAACTACATTGCCAATGGGCGGTGGAAAAGGGGGTGCAGATTTCGATCCAAAAGGAAAGTCAGATGTAGAAATCATGAGATTTTGTCAAGCGTTTATGACAGAATTATCTAAACATATTGGTGCGGACACGGATGTTCCTGCTGGTGATATTGGTGTTGGAGGACGTGAAGTTGGTTATATGTTTGGTCAATATAAAAGATTAAGAAATGAATTTACTGGTGTATTAACCGGTAAAGGAATTTCTTTTGGAGGTTCACTTATTCGTCCTGAAGCAACAGGATACGGAGATGTGTATTTCGCTGATAGCATGTTAAAAACAAAAGGTAAAAGTTTTGCAGGTCAAACCGTAGTGGTTTCTGGTTCTGGAAACGTGGCACAATATGCTGCAGAAAAAGCAACTCAATTAGGCGGTAAAGTAGTAACTATGTCTGATTCTTCTGGTTATATTTATGACGAAGCCGGAATTGACGCTGAAAAATTAGCGTATGTAATGGAAATTAAAAACGTAAATTACGGAAGAATTTCAGATTACGTTAAAAAATATCCAGCGGCAAAATTTGTAGAAGGAAAACGTCCTTGGGAAGTAAAATGTGATATTGCATTACCATGTGCTACTCAAAACGAATTAAATGAAGACGAAGCAAAAATGTTAGTTGCTAACGGATGTTTCTGTGTGGCTGAAGGGGCAAACATGCCCTCTACTCCAGAAGCGGTTACTGTTTTTCAAAACGCAAAAATATTATTTGCTCCAGGAAAAGCATCTAATGCTGGTGGTGTAGCCACTTCAGGTTTAGAAATGTCTCAAAATTCGTTACGCTTAAGCTGGTCTTCAGAAGAAGTTGACGAAAGATTAAAAGGAATTATGAAAAACATACATGAAGCATGTGTAAAATATGGTTCAGACGGAAATGGTTATGTAGATTACGTTAAAGGTGCCAATATTGCCGGGTTCGTAAAAGTAGCAGACGCCATGTTAGGTCAAGGTGTAGTGTAATCTTATTTATATTATTAACAAAAAAGCAGTTTTCCTTTTTGAAAACTGCTTTTTTTATATTTATAATTGAAACTATTTACTAAATAATTCCGTTCCATTCTCCGTAAAATTGCTCCAAATACAATTCCATAAAATCATGGCGTTTTTGGGCTAGTTTTTTTCCTGTTTGGGTATTCATTTTGTCTTTTAACAGCAATAATTTTTCGTAAAAATGATTAATTGTGGGCGCAGTGGATTTTTTATATTCTTCCTTAGACATTGATAAATTGGGTAAAATTTCAGGGTGATAAATAGCTCTATTTTTAAACCCTCCATAATTAAACGTTCTTGCAATTCCTATAGCTCCAATAGCATCCAGTCTGTCGGCATCTTGCACAATTTCTAATTCTTTGGAATGAAAGTCTTTTTTGAAATTTCCACCTTTGAAAGATATATTTTCAATAATATTTACCACATGATGTATAGTTTCTTCTGCAACATTTTCTTTTGTTAAAAAATCACGTGCTATTTTCGGCCCAATTGTTTCATCACCATTATGAAATTTACTATCGGCAATGTCGTGCAACAAAGCGGCTAATTGAACTACTTCAATATTACAACTTTCTTCTTTAGCAATTAATATAGCATTTTTATAAACACGCTCAATATGAAACCAATCATGTCCGCCTTCTGCTGACTTTAATTGCTGTTTCACGAAATTTTCTGCGTTTTCTAGTACTGACATTTTAGTTTGGATAAAAAATTCCAAACTCTTTTGGAATTTGGAATTTATATTTTTAGAATTTAAATATTATCTAATTAAAGCAGGTGCTACCCATTTGAAAACCTGCCCTTCTTCAGGAATGATTATTCTTTCAGATATTTTCTTCATTCTTTCTGGTAATTTCATTAGGTAATCTCTTGCTTTTTCAGCTTCGGCGGTTAGTCCGTTGATATTAGCAATATCCCATTTTACGTTTAATTTTTCTAAAATATCAACATAATCAGCAGCTGTATACACGCCAATTCTTTGAGCGGAATCAGAAAATGCTTCAAATGCACTACCAATTTTTTCGCCAGATTCACGTAAGAAAACTGCAGGCATGGTAATTTTTTGCTTCATCATGTATTGAAAAGCCAGCATCATTTCGCTAGGATCTACTTTAAATATTTGATTTACAAATTCGCTATAGGCTAAATGATGGCGCATTTCATCACCAGCAATAAGATTGCACATTTTGAATAATTTTTTTTCTCCATATTTTTTAGCAATAAGTGCTACTCTGTTATGAGAAACAAATGTGGCTAATTCTTGAAAACTGGTATAAACAAAGTTTTTGTAGGGATCTCTTCCGGTTCCAATATCAAAACCATCATTAATTAGATGTTGCGTGGTTTGCTCTATTTCACGCATATTTACTCTTCCTGATAAGTACAAATATTTGTTTAAAGCATCACCATGACGATTTTCTTCACCTGTCCAATGGCGTACCCATTTGCTCCATCCATTTCTTTCTACATTATCTACCCCTTCTACATCCATTAACCACGATTCGTAGGTTGGTAAAGCTTCTTCTGTAATAGTATCTCCAACTAAAGTAACCCAAAAATCGTAGGGTAAATCTTTTGAAATTTCTCTTAGTTCTTTTACTTCTTCTAAAAAACTTTCTTGATTAGAATCGGGTAGTAAATCCGTTGGTTGCCATATTTTTTCTACTGGAATTAAAAATTCTTCCATAAAAGAATCAATTTTCTTTTCCAATAATTGCATCACTTCAAGTCGTATGTTTTGTATTGACATGGTTTTTAATTTATATGTTTTTTTATACTTTCTTCAGTTTTTTCAAAAATTTCATCAAATGAATAATCAGAAATTTTTAATGGTTGATGTATTTGAAATGTTATTTTTGTTCCTAACCCTAAAGGGAATTGTCCAAATCTGTTCATCTTCCAGGAATTATTTATACTAATAGGAACAAAATAAGCATCTGGTGCAAATTTGTATAACATTTTCAATCCATTTGTAGCAAATTCTTTAGGCTTACCCGTTTTGCTTCTCGTACCTTCAGGAAAAATAACCATCGAACGATTTGTACTATTAATGTATTCTCCAGCTTTTTTTATTTCTGTCAAAGCTTGTTTTCCGTCTTTTCTATCAATTAATGCAGAACCACCAATTCTTAAATTTAAAGAAACACTTGGAATGCCTTTTCCTAGCTCTTTTTTACTGATAAATTTTGGATGCACATTTCTTAAAAACCAAATAATTGGAATAATATCGTGCATGCTTTGATGGTTACAAACTAAAATTAAAGGTTTGTTTTCTGGTAAATTTTCTTTGCCCACGAAGGTGTATGTTGTACCTAAAATATGAGCAGTTCTTAATAGAAAAAAATTTAAAACCGCTACAGAAATTCTATGTGCATTATACCCAAATACATGGTAACATACCAATTGAATAGGGTGAAAAATAAGCAACCAAAATAAAAAAACTATCGCATAAAGGACCGATAATGGATACGAAATAATTTTTTGCATACCTTTTTTGTATTAAACGCTGTCAAAGATATGTGTTATAAATAAAAAAAACCACCTATTAGGTGGTTTTTATAGTATGCTTGCATAGTAATTAGCAAAATTCGTTGTAAGCGTCTTTTAAGTTTTCTGCGATTAGTTCTGCTGGACGGCCTTCAATATGATGGCGTTCTAACATGTGAACCAGTTCGCCGTCTTTAAATAAAGCCATACATGGCGAAGATGGAGGAAAAGGAAACATATGTTCTCTTGCTTTGTCCACTGCTTCTTTGTCCACTCCTGCAAAAACAGTTACTAAATTACTTGGTTTTTTTACATTTTCTAAACTCATTTTTGCACCTGGACGAGCATTTCTGGCCGCGCAACCACAAACCGAATTCACAACCACTAAAGTAGTTCCTGCTTTACTGATAGCTTGTTCCACAGTTTCAGCGGAATATAAATCTTGAAAACCTGCATCAGATAATTCTGCACGCATGGGTTTTACCATTTCTTCTGGATACATATTTTGTTTTTTAATTTGCGTTTATAAAGCACAAATTTACAAAGTTTTTACTTCTACACATATAAACTTTTCATAAAGATTTGTTATCGTGTTATAAATTTGATTAAATCTTTAATATTGTATGTTATATTTGTAACAAGATATTAGATTATGAGATATTACATTTTATTTTTTTTAGGTTTAGCCACATTTAGTTTTGCACAAGAACTAAAAGATGCAGAAATTGAAGTGGTACATATTAAAAGCAAACCTAAAATTGCAACTATTTTAAAAAGAGTAAACAAGCAATTATTAAAAAAATCCGATACTACCAGTTTTGTTTTCGATTTGCGTCAAATAAATTTAAAAAATTCGGATACCATTATAAATAGAACAGAAGCGCAAATTATTAAAATTACCAATTTCAATAGTACATTTTCAAAAAAAAATGTGATAGAAAATAAAAACAATTGGTTTTCTAATTTTAAAGAAATCTTTAAAGAATATAGTTCAGAAGAATCACCAATTGGTTGGCTTTCAGGTTTCCCGATTCGTAAAAATTTATCAACTGCCGAATTAGACTTTTTTATTCATCCAAACGGTTACGAATTTACTAGAGAATGGTTAGATAATGAAGAATTATTAGTCACTTTTAAATCGAATGGTTTTTATAAAGGAAATTTTATTGTGGATAAAAATTACAATTTATTACAATTAAATTATGAAACGGAACTACCTTATCCGTTTTTTTACACTAGTGAAGCAAGCATTGGTAAGAATCATAAATTCACTTCAAATTGGATATATCAAAGGGAAAAAGTTGCCATGAAATTTGAAATTTTCAACAATAAAATGATCTTAAAATCTTTATTTATTGAAGAAAAATTACGAGATTTTACCTTTAAACGATTTGATGAAAAAGGCGTTACTTTTACCGATGTAAATCAGTTTTACACAAATATCAAATTGGTGAACAAGAAGTTTCAAGAAGTAGAATAACTGGATTCTGAAACTTGTTTGATGGGTATTAAAAAATTCGTTTTAGTAACGCTTTAATAAACAACCCTTTTGGGCACATCCAAATAACTTGTACATCTTCCCAAATAGTCGTTTCTTCATCTAAGAATTTGAAAATTAACGGCGCTTTTCCAGTTTTAAACATACTCGAAAAAATGGTGCTTCCATATTGATTGGTTTGATATAAAATGTCAATCAATAATAAATCGTAAAACCAAAATTTGTTGATTTTGTGAAATTTGGTAAAATCGTTTTCGGTCTTTAAAAACTGAACCAATTTCTTCGACTTTTTTACCGAATTTTTAAATGTATAACCCGTACTGGCTTTGCTCCATCCGCCTGCCGAACCTATATTTATTATGTTTTTACTGTTATTTTTCCAAAATGGGAAACACGTCATTGGAATATTACCTTGCTCTTTTTCTACAATTTCATATTCGGTTATGCCTAATTTTTTTATGTAGTTTTCAATTTCAGATTCATAAGCTTCTTTTGAAAGGAGCTCTTTAGAAAACAAGGTATATTCAATTAATGCTTCGGTTGAAGAAGTTGGTAGCACATACATAAATCGGGTATTCCCTTTTTGTTCTACGGAAAAATCCATAAAAGTTGGGCAATCTTCCGTGAAAACGGCTTCTTTACTTTTGATAAACCAACCAATAAAATGTTGTTGCACCAAAGGAAATTTAGTTTGTGATGTTACAAGTCCCGGATTGTAGATGCTATTAAAAATTTGATTGCAAGTAAACGATTTTGTTTTTGTTTGAACCACACAATGATTGCCTAATTCCGAAAAATCAAGTACTTCATCTTGAAAAATCTCTATATTTTTATGGTGACTTATTTCTTCAAAAATTAACTTATAAAAGTCCGCACTTTTAATCATTTTGTATTCGTACGGATGTAAATTTAATGGATTCGTGAAATTGTCGTTTTTAAACCAAGCAAGTTGCCATTTTTTGGAACTAATTTCATCAAATAAATTTCCGGAATCCCAATAACACCACGTTCTGTCGTTTTTATTTTTTGCAACGGAATCTATCAAAAGTATTTTTTTATCAGAAAATCGACCAGCTTGAATCATTTCAAACAACGTTAATAATGCCGACAAACCGTTTCCGGTAAATATGTAATGATAATGATTCATTAATTTTTTGAAAATTTTTATAAAGATACTAAATTTATATTTTAAAATATTTTTAGATTTGTCTAAAAATTAATTTATAATTAAATAAAAATAATATCTTTGTTAGATTATAATATATGATGACCACTTCTGAAGAGAATTATTTAAAAGTTATTTATCATTTATCACATCTTTCTCCGAAAGGCGTGAATACGAATGCTATTGCGGCAATGTTAGATACAAAAGCCTCATCTGTAACAGATATGCTTAAAAAATTATCAGAAAAAGAATGGATTCATTATCAAAAATATCAAGGTGTTTCATTAACGGATAAAGGAAAATTAAACGCGAAAATTATAGTAAGAAAACACCGTTTGTGGGAAGTTTTTTTAGTAGAAAAGCTAGGTTTCGCTTGGGATGAAGTGCATGAAGTAGCAGAAGAATTAGAACACATTAAGTCCGAAAAATTAATCAATCAATTGGATCATTTTTTAAATTATCCAAGTTTTGATCCGCATGGCGATCCCATCCCAAATGCAAAAGGAGAAATAAAAAAAATAGAAAAACAATTAGTATCTGAAATAGAACTAGGTAAAACCATCACTTGTGTAGGTGTAAAAGATACTTCTGTTGCTTTTTTACAATATCTAAACAAATTGAACATTTCGTTAGGGACAAAAATGAAAGTAATAGACAAAGAACCCTTCGATGGAACTCTTAAAATTGAAGTAAATACAACTGTTATAGTTATTTCAGATAAAATTGCAAATAATTTATATGTAAAATAATATATGTATCAAGATTTAATAAAATATTTAGAAGGAATTGATCCCATATTAGCTGCTTTTTATGCTACTATGTTTACTTGGTTGGTTACTGCTGCCGGAGCCTCTTTAGTTTTCTTTTTTAAAACCATGAATCGTGCCGTTTTGGATGGCATGTTGGGATTTACAGGTGGTGTTATGGTGGCGGCAAGTTATTGGAGTTTGCTGGCACCAGCTATAGAAATGAGTGAAGGCGAAGGTTTTACAAAAGTAATTCCAGCTGCAAGTGGTTTTTTAATAGGCGCTTTATTTTTATTTGCATTAGATAAAACACTACCACATTTGCATATTAATTTTAAAGAAACCGAAGGGATAAAATCGCCTTGGCAACGCACAACTTTATTGGTGTTGGCCATTACACTTCATAATATTCCCGAAGGTTTGGCAGTTGGAGTTTTGTTTGGTGGTGTTGCGGCGGGCATTCCAGAAGCCTCTATTGCAGGAGCCGTTACGTTAGCAATAGGTATTGGAATTCAAAACTTTCCAGAAGGAATTGCCGTTTCTATGCCTTTAAGACGAATGGGAATGAGTCGTAAAAAAAGTTTTATGTACGGACAATCGTCTGCTATTGTGGAACCTATTGCCGGAGTTTTAGGAGCGCTTGCTGTTACTTTTTTCACGCCAATTTTGCCTTATGCTTTAGCATTTGCTGCTGGAGCGATGATTTTTGTAGTCGTAGAAGAAGTAATCCCAGAAACCCAACAAGATAAAAACACCGATATTGCCACCTTAGGATTTATTGCTGGCTTTATCGTCATGATGAGTTTAGATGTGGCTTTGGGATAATAGACTATTTAAAAATAAATACCAGCGCCGAAAGTCACAAAATTATAACTTGGCGATGCAATTCTTAAATTTTCATAGCCTATAGAATAAAAGTAATTTTTTTGATGGTATTTTCCTCTAATTTCAAATGTATTTACGGGTTTTCCATTTATTTTACTCCAAATCATAGCGCTAGTAAAACTCATTTTTTTAGCAGCAAAAATGTCTGTATTTAATCCATAAGAAAAACCGGCTTTGTTGACATTATTTGCAATATAAGTGGCGCCGAGTGTCCAGCCTAAATTAAATTTTTCAAAACGAATTCTATCGTAACCTAAATTAAATTGGTATAAAGATAAATTAGAATTGGTTTTATTAAAATTATTTCGTTCGAATAATGCTCTGTAATCGGTTTGAATATATAGATGTTGAAACGGTCTAAATTTCCCTTTTACATGGTTGCCAAAAGAAGCCGAATTACTATATAAAAAATGATTTTCAATTTCAAAACGAAGTTGTTTTTTTAAAATAGAGGTGTCATTTATTTTTTCAAAATTCCCTGATTTTCCATTAAAAAAAGGGTAAGGTGAAAGCGGATTGTATAAATGATTTTCGTTTCGATAATCGCCAATTGTGGTATATAAAGTAATATAAAAACCCAGTTCTACAAAAAAACCTCCAATACCAAAATGGTCTTTACTTTCTTTTGAGGGAGTTGATGGATAATCACTTTCAGGTGTTGTTGGTAAAGGCGGACGAGTGTCCTCTTTTATAGTGTTAAGCTCGTTTTTTGATTTTTCAATTTTTTGCGCATAAAAGTCGCTTGAAAATAGTACTAGAATAAGTAATGCTGTATTTTTTATCATAAAAAGTTTTCTTTTCATAATCAAAAATGATGCCGAGAAGTTTTTACTTACAATCGCATGTATCTCCGCAATTTTTTTTAGGTGCTTTTTTCTTCCAAAAGAATTTTTTAAATAAAAAACTGATGGCTAAACCTAAACAGATGTATGTTAAAATTTCTTGCAAATTCATAAATTTCAATTTTATTAATTTCTTAAATCTGTGTTTCCAAAAAACTATTTCAAACTTTGATAAGCAATTAGTGCAACCAAATAAGCAAATCCGCTCATAAAAACCAATTGAATAATTGGCCATTTCCACGAGTTGGTTTCTTTTTTTACAATAGCAAGTGTACTTACACATTGCATAGCAAAAGCATAAAATAAGAGCAATGAAATTCCGGTTGCGAAATTAAATATCTTATTTCCTTTAGCATCAATGTCTTCTGCCATTTTCATTTTTATTGTAGCTTCTTCTTCGCTCTGATTTCCTACACTATATATGGTGGCAAGTGTTCCCACAAATACTTCTCTAGCGGCAAATGAACTTACTACTGCAATTCCAATTTTCCAATCGTAACCTAATGGTTTTATAGCGGGTTCAATGGTTTTACCCATAATTCCGATATAAGAATTTTCTAATTTGTAGGCAGAAACATTATTTTCAATCACAGAAGGATTTATTTTATGGTGGCTTGAATAGACTTCTTTTTCAACGATTTCTTGCGCGTTATTAAAATTGTCTCCAGGTCCGTGTGATCCTAAAAACCAAAGAATTACTGATAAAGCTAAAATTATTTTTCCAGCCCCTGTTACAAACGCTTTGGTTTTTTCAAGAACATTTAGGGCTACATTTTTTAAAAGCGGCACTTTATAACTCGGCATTTCAACAATAAAATACGATTTGCATTTTAATTTTAGTGCCTTATTTAGCAAATATGCCGAGCCAATTGCTACCACAAAAGCCAATAAATACAATGCCATTAAAGTTAAACCTTGTAAACTGAAACCTAAAAACCGTTTTTCTGGAATAATTAATGAAATTAATATGGCGTAAACTGGTAAGCGTGCAGAACAAGTAATAAAAGGTGTGATTAAAATTGTAATTAAACGTTCTTTCCAATTTTCAATATTTCGAGCACTCATTATGGCAGGAATAGCACAAGCCGTTCCAGAAATTAAAGGCACAATACTTTTTCCGGACAAGCCGAATTTTCGCATAATTTTATCCATTAAAAATACAACACGACTCATATAGCCGCTTTCTTCTAAAACAGAAATAAACAAGAACAAAAAGGCAATTTGCGGAATAAAAATGATAATGCCTCCAATTCCGGGAATGATTCCATCAGAAAGTAAATCCGTAAATTTTCCTTTAGGAAGACTTTCTTTAGTTAACGCACTAAATTTTGAAAAAGTAGTATCTATAAAATCCATTGGAATGCTACTCCAATCGAAAATAGATTGAAAGATAAGTAATAATATTCCGAAGAAAATTAAATACCCAAAGACTTTGTGTGTTAAAATATTATCCAATTTACTTTGAAAATCTGTGGCTTTAGATTTGTCAATTTTTTGGGTAATTTTCAACGTATCATTAATAAATTGATACCTTTTTATGGTTTCTTTTTGTTGCAGTTTTTTTAAATCAGAGTGCGATCGGGTAAAATTATTTTCAATTGCATTTCGTTCTAAATTTAAGAAATTAACATCTTGTGTAATTACCAACCATAATTTGTAAAGCAACTGATTTGGAAATGCTTTTTTAAGACGATTAAAATATTCTTCATCTATAGAACTGGCATTTAAACAAGCTTCTGTAGATAGATTTTTATAATTTAGAATTAATTCTTTTATATACTCCATTCCAATATTTTTTCTGGAACTTATTAAGGCAATTTTAGTTTTTAATTCGGTTTCGAGCAACGGAATGTTTAATTCAATTCCTTTTTGTTTCATTCGGTCACTCATATTTATTACAAGCAACGTGGGAATTTCTAAGTCTTTTATTTGTGTGAAAAGTAATAAATTTCGTTTTAAATTTTCTACTTCTGTAACCACCACAGCTACATCTGGAAAATCTTCATCGTTTTTATTTAATAGTAATTCAATTACTACATTTTCATCAATTGAATTCGCATTTAAACTGTACGTCCCTGGTAAATCTATAATTTTAGCTTTCGTAATTTGATTGAGTTTACAAATGCCTGATTTTTTATCCACAGTAATTCCAGGATAATTTCCCACTTGCTGATTTAATCCTGTTAACTGATTAAAAACAGAAGTTTTACCCACATTTGGATTCCCTATTAACGCAACTTTTATGGTATTAGAATACATTTATTGAATAGATTCTTGTAAAATATAGATTTCTTGAGCGGTTTTTTTTCTAATAGCTACTTTCGCGTCGTTTATATTAAAAAATAAAGGATCACCCATTGGTGCCACCTGAATTAATTCGATAGTATTACCTGGTAAACATCCCATTTCAATAAGTTTCAATGGAATTTCATCGATATTAATATCTGAAATTTGAGCCATTTGCCCCTTTTTCAATACAGTAGCATTACTATTTTTCACAAACTTATTTAGATTGAATTAAAATACAAAGATAACATATTCCGAAAACAAAAACCTAACAAATATCCTGTTTTACAATTGAACTATTATTTGTATATTGGTAACCCTATTATAAAAGATATAAATGAGCAGAACACTAGTTATTGGCGACATACATGGCGGATTAAAAGCCTTACTTCAAGTACTACAAAAAGCAGCAATAAAACAGAATGATATTTTAATATTTTTAGGCGATTATGTAGACGGTTGGAGCGAATCGCCAGGCGTTTTAGAGTATTTAATTGCTTTATCGGAGCAACAAAAATGTATTTTCTTAAGAGGAAATCATGACGAATTGCTTTTAGATTGGTTAGAAAACCGACATGAAAATATAAAAGAAGAACTATGGTTTAAGCATGGAGGAAAGGCCACTGTTGATGCGTATTTAACTGTTTCAGAAACGGAGAAACAAAAACACATTGCCTTTTTGAAATCCTTACGAAATTATTATTTAGATGCCGAAAACAGATTATTTGTGCATGCCGGTTTTACAAATATGAATGGCGTTTCACAGGAGTTTTTTCCTAAATTATTGTATTGGGACAGAACGCTTTGGGAAGTAGCTTTGTGTTTGGATGAAAATAAGGATAAAAATTCTCCAGAATATCCCAAAAGATTAAAAATTTATTCTGAAATATTTATCGGACATACGCCAATTTCTAAAACGGAAATAGTCGCGCCGCTTTGTAAAAATTCTGTTTGGAATTTAGATACTGGCGCCGCTTTTTCAGGCGTGTTAACCATTATGGATTGTGCTTCTAAAATGTACTGGCAAAGTGATAAATTGCGAGAGTTATATCCAAACGAAATAGGAAGAAATTAATTCTTATATTTGCCCAAAATTAGGAATAAATAACAGCCATAAAAACAGAAATAATGAGTGTAATTGAAAGAAAATTAAAAGACAGAAGCGAGTCAAAATGTGAAATTAGTGGTGCCGAATTGGATTTAGTGGTGTACACGTTACCACCTTATACAGAAGAAAGTTTAGCACATTCGGTTTTATTGGCCAAGCATTTAAAAGATCAAGTAGAAAACCCAGATACAATGAATCCAAATGATTGGAGAGGGTTGTCTGATAGTATGTGGAACGAAAATTTACCGGTTCAAATTCTTTCTTGGCGCATGTTAGCACGTTTAAAAAATATCGATACATTAGAAATGATGTATTTAGACGAAGAAGCTTTAGCATGGGCAAAAGCAACAGGCGAAGGAGAAGAGGAAGACGAAAATAAAATTGTGCATAAAGACAGCAACGGTGCCATTTTAAAAGATGGCGATTCTGTGGTTTTAATTAAAGATTTAGATGTGAAAGGTGCTACATTTACTGCAAAACGAGGCGCAGCAGTTCACAATATTAAAGTGGTTTGGGACGATGCTAATTTAATTGAAGGTAGAGTAGAAAACCAACACATTTATATTTTAACACAATACGTGAAGAAAACGAAGTAATTAGCCAATTAGCCGATATAGCAATGTGATACTAGAGAACCTGCAAGATTTTTGCGGGTTTTTTCTTATACTTAAATAATATTTAATAGATTTGAAAAACTAAAAAACGAAACAAAACTTTTGCATAGCCACCAAAATACGGGTGTATATAAGATGTTCTATTTTGCACATATATAGAAGTTAGTGGCAATTAATCCTGATTAAGCTAAAAATGAGTAAACTAAATTTGATAGTAGTAATTTTGATTTGCAATTTCATAAGTGCACAAAACAAAAGTAATGAACAAAACTTTAAACGAAATTCAATATCTATTGAGTTTTACAAACCTATCGAAAATTCTTTATCAGAATTTTATAATTTTAATTATGGATTTGGAAATTCAATTAACGGAATAAATAATTATTCAAAAAATAAACTTTCAAATTCTTTTGGAATAAGCTATGAAAGAATATGTATTAACAATATTATTTTCAGACCTAGAATTGGACTTTCAAGAACAAAAACTAATGAAAATCAGTTCTCCGAAGAACTTGTAGCTAATCCAAAGAAATACACAAAGGAATACATATATAAACAGAATAATTTAAATATTTTTGTTGGAATAGCAAAAAGGATTGACCTTACAAAAAAAATAAAATTGGATTTAGGATTAGATTTAGCTTCTATATATTATTCTAAAGGTAGTGGAAATTATAAATCTATTCAAACACAAAAAGATATAAATAATGGAGATACTTATAAACAAGAAATAAATATCATTAGCGAAATGGGAAAAGTTTATTCCTTTGGAATTGGTCCTTATTTTAAACCTGAAGTTTCAATATTTACAGATTTTACTTTGTCATTTGAAATGCAAGTTTATTTTTTAAGAACAATATCTAGTGATCAGTCATTTCAAATAGAAATTAGTGACCAGTATACTAATGAGATAAATTTTGAACATAATGAATTAAAAACATTAATTAATAATAACTTTAAATTTTGGGAATGGACGAAAACATCACCACTCTTAAGATTGGGCTATAAATTCTAATTGCCACTAACCCCGATAGCGCGGAATTGCTTTCCATGCTCACAAAGTAAAATAAAAAACCCCTGCAAAAATTTCGCAGGGGTTTTTCTCTATCTTAAAAAGTGACAAATCACTTATTACTTAATGCTACAAATCGAACTTAATCCCTTGCGCTAATGGCAATTGATCCGAATAGTTTACGGTGTTGGTTTGTCTTCTCATATATACTTTCCAAGCGTCTGAACCCGATTCTCTTCCGCCGCCTGTTTCTTTTTCGCCTCCAAAAGCACCGCCGATTTCTGCACCAGAAGTTCCGATATTTACGTTAGCAATTCCACAATCCGAACCAGCGAAAGATAAAAATTTCTCTGCTTCTTTGATGCTGTTTGTCATAATAGCAGAAGACAATCCTTGTGCTACACCATTTTGTTTTTCGATCGCATTTTCTACTTCGCCTTCGTATTTCATTAGGTATAAAATTGGGGCAAACGTTTCGTGTTGTACAATTTCAAAATGATTTTCAGCTTCAATGATGGCCGGTTTTACATAGCATCCCGATTCGTATCCTTCACCTGATAAAACACCACCTTCTACTAATACGTTTCCGCCTTCAGCTTTTGCTTTTTCAATCGCTGCTAAATACGTGTTCACCGCATCTGTATCAATAAGCGGTCCAATATGATTTTTTTGATCTAATGGATTTCCAATAGTTAATTGCCCGTAAGCACCCACAATGGCATCTCTTACTTTATCGTATACACTTTCGTGAATAATTAATCGTCTTGTAGAAGTACATCTTTGTCCAGCCGTTCCAACCGCTCCAAATACGGCTCCAGGAACTACTACTTTTAAATCGGCAGTTGGGGTAATAATAATGGCATTGTTTCCGCCTAATTCCAATAAAGATTTTCCGAAACGTTGCGCCACAGTAGTACCAACAATTCTTCCCATTCTAGTAGAACCTGTAGCAGAAATTAAAGGAATTCTTACGTCAGTAGTCATCATTTCGCCTACTTTGTAATCGCCGTTAATGATACAAGAAATTCCTTCTGGTAACTCATTTTCTTTTAAAATAGCAGCAATAATATTCTGACAAGCAATAGAACATAAAGGTGCTTTTTCAGAAGCTTTCCACACACAAACGTCACCACAAATCCAAGCCAATGCGGTATTCCAAGCCCAAACGGCTACTGGAAAGTTAAAAGCAGAAATAATTCCTACTACTCCAATAGAATGCCATTGTTCTCTCATTACGTGCCCAGGACGTTCAGATGGAATGGTTTGTCCGTTCAATTGTCGAGATAAACCTACGGCGAAATCACAAATATCAATCATTTCTTGTACTTCACCATACCCTTCTTGTAACGATTTTCCCATTTCATAGGAAACTAATTTACCAAGCGGTTCTTTTAATTCTCTTAATTTATTTCCAAATTGTCTAACAATCTCACCACGTTGCGGCGCTGGCATAGCGCGAAACGATTTGAAAGCAGCTGTAGCACTTTGCATTACTTTTTCGTAATCTGCTGCAGTGGTGGTTTTTACTTTTCCAATTAATTGTCCATCAACTGGTGAATAACTTTCAATGATATCTCCAGAAGAAAAACAATTAGAACCTGTTGAGGTTCCGTCATTAATTTCTTTTATTCCTAGTGCTTTTAAGGCTTCAGGCATTCCAAATTGTGAGGCTATTGTTGACATTTTTTAACTTTTTTAAATGTTTTTGTTAATTTTTTACAAAGGTAATAAATTGATTTTATCTTTTAGAACATAGAGTATAGATAATAGAATATAGAAAATAGATTTCAGACTTATTTATTTACAAAATTCGGATGGCTTTCCATTATCGTTCCGCATTTGTTACACGTTCTTTTTTCTGCTGAAGCATAAAAATCATTGAAGTGGGTAAGGAAATCATTTTCAATATTGTTCAATTCAAAATATACTTCGTGAAGTTTGTGATTACACGTCTCGCAAAACCAAAGCAATCCGTCTTTTACATCCAAATGATTTCGTTTTTTTTCAATTACCAAACCCATAGAATTTTCTGACCTGCTTGGCGAATGCGGTACTTTTGCAGGTAATAAAAACAGATCTCCAGCGGAAAGATGCATCGCTTTTTTTTCGCCATTTTCTTGAATATACACGGTAATATCACCTTCTAATTGATAAAATAATTCTTCGGTTTCGTTATAATGATAATCTTTTCGGGCATTTGGTCCAGCCACAATCATTACTATATAATCGCCAGAATCAATATATAAATTTTTATTTGAAACCGGGGGAACCAGAAGATGTCGATTTTCTTCTATCCATTTATTTAAGTTGAACGGTTTTGTAATTGACATAAAAAGAATTTTAAAAGGTAAAGTTACAAAATTAAAAAAGGTACTTTAAAAAGTACCTCAATTATTTTTTTATTTTTTTGCTTCTTTTATCAGGTAAATATAGGATGGAAAATGATCGGAATATCCAGGTCCTGTGGCACCGTTTCGTAAAGCATATCCTTTGTACTGACCCGTTTGCTGAATCATAAAGGGAGCGTTATACACCCCAGCTTTCCAATATCTCCAAGAAGAATAGTCTTTTCTTAATAAGGGTTCTGAAATGATAATTTGATCGAAAAAATCCCAAGAATCTCTAAAGGCTAAGGTTCCAATTCCTTTATTCATTAATTTTTCTGCTGGATTGTAAAGTCCTAAAGGTTGAACTTCTTTTTCATCTCCTTTAGCTCCTAACACTTGTTTTATACTTTTATTAAAAGGTCCGTCATTTAAATCCCCCATGGTAAAAATTTTCGCATTTGGATTAATTACTTGTAACGAATCGATAATTTTTTTGTTCAATGCGGCGGCAGCTTCACGAAGTGGACTACTTCTTTTTTCACCACCTCTGCGCGAAGGCCAATGGTTAACTATAAAATGCATTTCCTCGCCGTCTAATACTCCTGTCATTAGAATTTGATCTCGAGTATAAATTCTTTTTGTTTTGGTATCTACCACATTATCATCGGTATCTTCTACTTTTACTTTGTCTTTTGCTTTTTTGTCGGTTTCATCTTCGGTCACAATTAAGGCATAATTTTTATAACTTGTAGGCTGAAAATGGCCTTTTTGATATAAAAATCCTGTATCAATTCCTCTTTTATCTGGTGAATCGAAGTGAATTACGGCATATCCTTTTGCTGCCAATAAAGGTTGTTTGCATAGGTCTTCTAACACTTGTCTGTTTTCCACTTCTGCTACACCCAACACTACAGGTGAATTTTTTTGGTCGGCACTCGTTCCAAGTTGGGAAATTACGCGCTCTAATTTTTGAAGTTTGTCTTTATAATTTTCAGGGGTATAAATAAAATCTTCATCATTTATATTTGGATCATTTATAGTATCAAATAAATTTTCTAAATTGTAGAAAGCGATTGTGTTTACAGCGTAAGTTTTTTTCTCTTGAGAAAAACTTATTGAAATGCAAAAAAATATTGCTAAAATGCTATATAATGATTTGATTTTCATGTTTCAGATTAAGTTATAATTAAAATTCAAGTACAAAATTGACAACAAAGGTAAATAATTTAATTTATTGTTTTACCTTTGTTGGCTTTTTAGTTTATCACTAAATTGCTTGTAAGGTATTAATTAATAATTAAGTATGAAAAAACTTGTATTAAGTCTATTGTTTTTGTTTCAAGTGATATTTGTTTTGGCACAAAATCAATCCACCGTTAAAGGAAAAGTAGTGGATTCAAAATCGCAAAGCCCTTTGGGTAGCGTTAAAGTAATGATTCAGTCCAATGAACAATTTGTTACAACCAATAGTTTGGGAGAATTTCAAATTAGTGGCATATCAGATGGAAATCAAATTTTAGTTATTTCTGTTGATGGCTATACCACCCAAAATTTTGCCATTGAAGTGGTGGCAAATCAAACTTTAGATGTTGGTTTGTTATTTTTAGATGAAGATATTACTTCCGAACAACAATTAAGTTTGGTTACTATTACAGAAAACGATTTAAGTGATGATAACAGTGGTTCGGAAAGTACGGCTGGATTATTACAATCATCAAGAGATGCCTATCAACAAGCGGCTGCTTTCAATTGGGGTCAAGCTCGTTTTAGAATGAGAGGATTAGATAATGAATATGGAATAACCATGATAAATGGAATTTCTATGAATAAAATCTATGATGGAAGACCGCAATGGAGCAACTGGGGCGGATTAAATGACGCTACAAGAAATCAAGAATTTACTTTAGGTTCTGCACCTTCCGATTATACTTTTGGAGGCATTTTAGGAACGCAAGAAATAAACACAAGAGCTTCTTTATACAGAAAAGGAACAAGAATTTCTCAATCGGGTACGAATACGAACTATTCCTGGCGATCTATGGTTACGCATAATTCGGGATTAATGGAAAATGGTTGGGCCTATAGTATTTCTGGTTCAAGAAGATGGGCACAAGAAGGCTATTTTGAAGGTACAGATTATGGAGCTAACTCTTTTTTTGCAAGTGTAGAGAAAAGATTTAATAAAAAACATAGTTTAAATTTTACAAGTATCTATGCTCAAAATACGAGAGGAAAATCTTCTCCAAACACTAATGAGGTAAATAATTTAATGGGAATTAAATACAATTCATATTGGGGATGGCAAGATGGGAAAAAACGTAATTCTAGAGATAAAGATGTAGAAGAACCAATTTTAATGTTAAGCCATTATTGGAAAATGTCTGATAGAACTACATTAAATACTAATATAGCTTATCAAACGGGTTCAATTGGAAACAGTAGATTAGATTATCAAACAGCAAATAGCCCAGATCCAACGTATTATAAAAACTTACCAAGTTATTTTACTAATTTAGGTGATATTGCAGGTGCTAATGCTGCTCAAAATTATTTTTTAAATAACAGTCAAATTAATTGGAATGCGATGTATTATGCAAACCAATTTAGTAGTGTTGATCCTGGAAAGAGTGTTTATGCATTATATGAAGACAGAACGGATGACAAACAAATCACTGCTAATTCCATATTATTTTCAGATTTATCTGATAATGTAAAATTAAATGCAGGTGCTAGTTTTAAAAAATTAAAATCGCATAATTTTCAACATATGTTGGATTTGTTAGGGGGTCAATATTTTGAAGATATCGATCCGTTTTATTCTGGAGATCAAACGCAATCTGATTTAAATAATCCTAACAGACAAATTAAAGTAGGTGATGAATATGGATACAATTATAATTTAAATGCTATTGTTGCGGATGCATTTACACAATTTAAATTCACCTATAAAAAAGTAGATTTCTACTTGGCACAATCTTTCTCAAGAACTCAATATCAAAGAGAAGGTTTGTACAGAAACGGAATTTATGCCAACACGTCTTTTGGAAAAGGATCAAAACAAATTTTTGAGAATTTTGGATTCAAAGGGGGACTAACATATAAAATTACAGGTCAGCATTTATTAGATTTCAATGGGGTGTATATGACAAAAGCACCAAATATGAGAAATACTTTTGCTAATGCTCGTATAAATAATAATATTACTCCGGATTTAAATAGCGAAACAATTGCGAGTTTAGATGCTTCTTACGTAGTAAGAACACCAAAATTTAAAGCTCGTGTAACAGGATTTGCATCAAGAGTACAAAATGCAACAGAAATTTCATTCTTTTACGCTGAAGGTATAGGGGAGGATGTAGATGGAAACGACCAAGATTCGTTTATATCTGAACTTTTAACAGGAATTGAAAAGAGAAATTTCGGTGCAGAAATTGGTTTAGAATATCAAATCACATCAACAATTAAAGCAACCGCTGCCGCATCATACGGTCAATATTTGTATGGGAACAATCCAAACTTAAAAATTAATGATGATGCACAAGCTACCTTAACCAATACGCAACCAGTAGTTGATTTTGGAAAAGCGTATTTAAAAAATTACAGATTACCAGGTATGCCTCAAACAGCCGCCTCTTTAGGATTAGAATATAGAGATCCAAATTTTTGGTGGGTGGGTGCAAATATTAATTATTTAGCCGATTCGTATTTAGATGTTTCAAATATCACTAGAACAGATAATTTTTCATTAAATAATATTGGAATTTCTTACCCAGGCGCTACTGAAGAAGCTGTAAGACAAGCGTTAAAACAAGAAAAATTTGCTAATTTTAATTTATTAAATCTTACTGGTGGAAAATCATGGCGAGTAGATACTACTACAATAGGATTTTTTGCTTCAATTAATAATGTGTTAGATACAACCTATAAAACAGGTGGTTTTGAACAATCAAGAAAAGCTACTTTCCCAGATTTACAAGCAGATAATGCAAACGGAACACCTGCATTCGGTCCGAAATATTTTTACGGATATGGAAGAACTTATTTTATAAATGTATACGTTAACTTTTAATTTTTTAGATATGAAAAATATAGTATTAAAAATTACACTAGTCGTATTCTCAATGACAATTTTATTAAGTTGTTCTGAAGACGAAACTGCATTACCAACAACTACAGTAACTATTTCAAATGAAGATTTTCAAACGGCAGTAAACAGCACAGATTTAGATATTGCATCTTGGACAAATTTTAACGAAACAGGTGCGTGGAAGTGGAGAGAAAAAACGTTTTCTGGAAATGGATATGCTGAATTTAGCGCTTTTAACTCAGGGAGTACAAACATAGCCTGGTTAATTTCTCCAGAAATTAATTTAGATGTAGCACAGAAAAAAGGAGTAGCATTCGAAGTAGCGCAACATCACTTAGATGTTGATTCGCCAAATAATAGCCTACAAGTATTTATTTCAACAAATTATGATGGCACTAATGTTTTAGCTGCTACTTGGACGCCTTTACAAGCAAATATCCCTACAAAAAGTGTGGCTTGGTATCAGTTTGTAGCAAGCAATATTGATTTATCAGCGTATAACGGGAAAGCACATATTGCCTTCAAATTCAAAGGCTCTGGAACAGACACTACTTTAGATGGTGCCTTTCAAGTAGATAATTTTTTATTTTACAAATTAAATAATTAAGCGTTATGAAAAAATTAAACATATTATTAGCAACGGTACTATTTTCAACACTTTTTAGTTGTATTAATAGTGACAATTATGACGCACCAAATTTATCTGGCGAGTGTAGTGATTTATCTGCAACTATTACGGTGCCGGCTTTAATTGCTACCTCTACAGCAACATATCAAAAATATGTTCCAAATGATATTATTGAAGCATTTGTAACTTCGAGTGACGAAGGAGGAAATTTTTATAAATCCATTTCATTAGTATCGGTTGATGGCACGAAAGGTTTTAGTATGCCTATAGACGCTTATAATTTATATACAAAGTATGAGCCAGGTAGAAAAGTATATGTAAATTTAAAAGACAGATATTTTGTTACAGAAAATGGCGCTATGGTTTTGGGTTCATTATACAATAACGGAACACCAGCTATTTTAACTGATGATGAAGTAGGTAGAATTTCTGGCGTTGAATATGAAGCAATTATTAAACGTGGCTGTACTAAAGTAAATGAAAATACTTTGGTAAATAGTTTAACTGTTTTAGCTACATTAAACAATGCTAATTTAAATAAACTTATCGAATTGGATAATGTACAATTTACAGATGCATCAATGGGTAAAAAATATTTTGATGCTACTCTAAATAATTTGGGAGGTGCTACAAATCACGAAATTACAGATCAATTTGGAAATAAAATTATTGTAAGAATTTCTGAATTTGCAAACTTTGCATCAAAACCAGTTCCAAATAAAAGTGGAAAAATACGTGGTGTATTAACTAAATTCGGAAGTACTTTCCAATTTATGGTTCGTACGGAAAATGATATTATGTTAACTAATCCAAGATTAACGGTTGATTTTGCTCCTCCAATTGTAGGTTCAGCATTAACTTATGACGCTACTTTAAATGAGCCTTTTACATCATACACTACAACAAATCAACAAATATTCCCAAAATATATTAATGATGCTGCAATTGGAACTAGATATTGGCAAGTAAAAACGTTTGGTGGTAATAAATACATTCAAATGACTTCTTTTGGAGGAACAGCAGAAGCTAATAGAAGTTTGTTTTTTGTGCCAATAAACCTTACAAGCGCCTCAACAGTTTCATTTAAAACCAAAGCAGGGTTTGCAAATGGAGCTTGTTTAAAAGTATATTACACTACAAATTATGTAGCAGGTTCTAATATTACAACAGCTACATTGACAAATATCACGTCAAGTTTTACGATAGACCCAGGTTTGTCTTCAGGATACCCTACTAATTTTACCGATAGTGGAAATTGGGCTATTCCCGGAACTTTAACAGGTAATGGCTTTTTAGTTTTTGAATATATTGGAAATGGTAGTGGTGGTGTAACTACCACAATGCAAATAGATGATATAGTAATTAACTAATTCAAATAATATTCATAAAAAATGCCTTCTTAAATTTAAGAAGGCATTTTTTTTAAACCCAACAGGTTAAAAAAAATTAATGTGCTTCTAACCAGTTTTTTCCACTGCCAATTTCTACTTCTAACGGAACAATCATTTTAAAAGCATTTTCCATTTCGAATTTAATCATCGGTTGAATTTTTTCTAATTCACTGTTATGCACATCAAAAACCAATTCATCATGTACTTGTAACAACATTTTGGATTGCCAATTTTCCGATTTTAGTTTTTTATGAATATTTATCATCGCAATTTTAATTATGTCCGCAGCCGAACCTTGAATTGGCGCGTTTACGGCATTTCTTTCTGCCCCCCCACGTACTATTGCATTTGCAGAATTTATATCTTTTAAATAACGTCTTCTTCCCGAAATGGTTTCTACATAACCGTTTTCTCTTGCAAAATCTACTTGCTCTGAAATAAATGATTTCAATTTCGGATAGGTTTTGTAATAGGCGTCAATCAACTCAGCACTTTCTTTACGTGATAAATTGGTTTGATTGCTCAATCCGAAAGCTGAAACCCCATAAACAATTCCAAAGTTGACGGTTTTGGCGTGACTTCTTTGCTCTTTTGTTACTTCATCTAATGGAATATTAAAGACTTTAGCCGCTGTACTTTTATGAATGTCTTCGTTGTTTTTAAACGCAGCAATCATATTTTCTTCACCACACAAAGCAGCAATAATTCGCAATTCAATTTGAGAATAATCGGCAGAAACTAAGGTGTAGTTTTCATCTCTGGCAATAAATGCTTTTCTAATTTGTCTTCCTCTTTCGGTACGAATAGGAATATTTTGTAAATTCGGATTATTAGAGCTCAAACGACCTGTCGCAGCAACGGTTTGCATATAATCGGTATGCACGCGTCCTGTTTTTGAATCCACTTGATTGGGTAATGCATCAATGTAAGTACTTTGTAATTTTACCATTTGACGCCATTCTAAAATGTCTTTTACAATCGGATTGTCATTAGCCAAATAACTCAAAATGTCTTCCCCAGTAGCGTATTGACCGGTTTTGGTTTTCTTTTGTTTTGCCCCACCAATTTTCATTTTCTCAAACAAAACGTCTCCTAATTGTTTTGGAGAGGCTAAATTGAACGTTTCGCCAGCGGTTTCGTATATTTTTTGCTCTAAAGCTTTACTTTCAGCCGTCATGTCAATTGACATTTTTTGCAAGAAATCGACATCTAAGTTAATTCCCTCTTTTTCCATATCGGCCAAAACAGGTACTAACGGAATTTCAATTTCATCATATAATTTTTTCGTACCCACTTTTTCTAAAATAGGTAAAAAATGATTTTTCAATTGAATGGTAACATCGGCGTCTTCTACCGCATATTCTTTAATTTCATCCAATGGAATATCGCGCATATTACCTTGATTTTTTCCTTTTTTACCAATTAATTCGGTAATAGATTTTGGTGAATATTTCAAATACGTTTCACTCAATACATCCATATTATGGCGCATATCGGGATTAATCAAATAATGCGCTATCATCGTATCGAATAAATTTCCTTTGACTTCAATTCCGTATTGAGAAAGAATTTTTAAATCGTATTTAATATTTTGACCGACTTTTTCGATGTTTTCATTTTCGAAAAAAGGCTTGAATTTTTCAATTAATACTTGAGCTTCTTCTCTGTTTTCTGGAAATGGCACATAAAATCCTTTTCCTTTTTCCCAAGAAAAGGCCAAGCCTACTAATTCGGAATTTAAGGCGTCTAAACCTGTGGTTTCTGTATCAAAACATACCGAAGTTTGTTTCAATAAATTTTGCACAAACATTTTTGTAGGTAAATCGCCTTGTACGTTTTGATAAAAATGTTCCGTATTTTCTAAAGTCGCATAATATGATGTGGTGGTTTCTGTGGCGTCTTCACCATCTGAAAAACCAAATAAATCATATTGTTCCTCGTTAGATTTTTTTACAATTTGTTTTTTTGGTTCTGTTTGAAAATTGTCATTGTTATTACTATTTTCATTGCCATTGTAAAGTTTATCAAACTGTGCTTTCATTTGACGGAATTCTAATTCCATAAATAACGCATCAGTTTTCTCTACATCTGGTGTAGCTAATTCGTAATCTTTTTCATCAAAAGTTACTGGGCAATCTAGTAAAATTGTAGCTAATTTCTTAGATAATATGCCTTGTGCTTTATTGGCTTCAATTTTGTCTTTTAAGGCACCTTTTAATTTATCCGTATTGTCTAAAAGATTTTCCATGGAACCGAATTCGGCCAATAATTTTTTTGCTGTTTTTTCTCCAACACCTGGTAATCCAGGAATATTATCTACGGCATCGCCCATCATTCCTAGATAATCTATAACTTGTAATGGATGTTCTACTTCAAACTTCGCTTGTACCTCAGGAATTCCCCAAATTTCAATGTCATTTCCCATTCTGGCGGGACGATACATAAAAATATTTTCCGAAACTAATTGCGCAAAATCCTTATCAGGTGTCACCATAAAGACTTTAAAATTTTCTTTTTCAGCTTGTTTAGCAATCGTTCCAATTAAATCATCGGCTTCAAAACCTGCTACTTCTATAATTGGAATGTGCATGGCGCGCAATAAATCTTGAATATAAGGTACTGCAATTTTTATGGCTTCTGGTGTGGCATCTCGGTTGGCTTTATATTGTTCAAACATTTCCAAACGAAACGTACTACCTCCTTTATCAAAAGCCACCGCTAAATGATCTGGTTTTTCTCGTTTAATCACATCCATTAAGGCATTCATAAATCCCATTATGGCAGACGTATCCATGCCTTTAGAGTTAATTCTTGGGTTTTTTATAAAAGCATAATAGCCTCGAAAAATAAGTGCGTAAGCGTCTAAAAGAAATAAGCGTTTTTGTGACATAAATGGTTTTTTATCTATTTGTTTGTAAAAATACAATTCTTTAAATAAAAAATCTTTGTTAAATTTCAATAAATATTTATGTTAATTGTGAACTTGTTAGTTAATTTGTAAAAAATAAAAACAAATGAAAGGTTTACTACCACTTCTCATATTACTAATTGTTGAATTTTATTCGTTTCAAGCGGTAAAAACAATTACCAAAAACAAATGGATTTTATTGATTTATTTAATCATTTCTATCGTTTTAATGCTTTTTATCGTATATTCTTTCATGAGTTTTGATAGAGGAAAAGGTCAAAATAAAACAAGTTTGTTAGTTATTGGTTTGACTTTACTTATTTATGTTCCTAAAATTTTAATTTTTTTAATTTTATTTATAGAAGATGTTTCACGCTTGGTGGAAGCCTCAATTATGAGCTTTGTGGATGAAAATAGGGAACAATTTTTTAGTCCAAGAAGACGTTTTGTAAGTCAAATTGCCTTAGGAATTGCGACTATTCCTTTTGCGTCTTTACTTTACGGAATGACTATTGGAAAATATAATTTTAAAGTACTCCGACAACAAATCTTTTTCGACGATTTACCTGAAGAATTTGACGGCACAACAATTACGCAAATTTCGGATATTCACAGCGGTAGTTTTGACGAAGATACAGATAAAATTAAATATGCGGTAGATTTAATCAACCAACAAAATTCCGATTTATTATTGTTTACAGGTGATATTGTAAATACACACGCCAAAGAAATGGATCCCTGGATTGATACGTTTAAAGGTTTGTATCAACCAAAATTAGGTAAGTTTTCCATTTTAGGGAATCATGATTACGGGAAATATTTCGATTGGGATTCGGAAAAAGAAGAAAATCAAAATTTTGAAGATGTGAAAGGCATTCATGAAAAATTAGATTTTACCTTGTTACTGAATGAAAATGTAAAGTTGAAAAAAGGCTCTTCCGAGATTGTGTTGGTTGGTGTAGAAAATTGGGGAGTACATTTTGGCAAAAAAGGAGATTTAAAAAAGGCGACATTAGGAGTGAAACCTGAAGATTTTAAAATACTTATGAGTCACGATCCAAGTCATTGGGAAAATGAAATTAAAAATCATGAAACTCATTATCATTTAACGTTATCGGGTCACACGCATGGTTTGCAATTTGGAATTGAAATTCCGGGTTGGTTCAAATGGAGTCCTGTGCAGTATGTTTACAAACAATGGGCGGGATTGTATGAAAATGCTGGAAGATATATTTATGTAAATCGGGGTTTTGGCTTTCACGCCTATCCTGGTAGAGTAGGAATTATGCCTGAAATTACCGTAATTGAGTTAAAAAAAACCAAAAAAGAGGCGTAATCGCTTAAAAAATCTGGTTTTTTGTTTGATATATTAAAAAAATATATACATTTGTTTAATAAACAATTCGGTCTATGTCGAAATTTGGAGAACTTATAGATGCACAAGTGCCAGTATTAATTGATTTTTTTACAGAATGGCATGAGCAATCAATGATTATGAATGAAACAATTCGTCACGTTGCAGCAGCCTTAGGCGACAAAGCAAAAGTGATTAAAATTGATGTAGATAAAAATAAAGAATTAGCGGAAGCACTTCGTATTAAGGGTCTACCAACTTTTATGATTTATAAAGATGGTCAAATGGTTTGGAGACAAAGTGGTGAATTTGATGCCAATACTTTAATTTCTCTTATTCAAGAACAAGCTTAGGCGATTTTTTCAAAATTAAATCCTTTACGTTTTAATGTTTCAATGGTTTTTTCTAAACTATTGAGTACATTTTCTTTTGCCTTATGGCTATCATGAAATACAATTATACTTCCAGAAGAAACATTTTGTATTACATTTTCGTAACACATTTCTGCCGAAATACTTGCGTTATAATCTTTACTTACTACATCCCACATAATTATTTTATA
Source organism: Flavobacteriia bacterium (assembly GCA_004293045.1). Lineage (GTDB taxonomy): Bacteria > Bacteroidota > Bacteroidia > Flavobacteriales > Flavobacteriaceae > Flavobacterium. Next base: position 58,114 of record RDXY01000005.1, read on the forward strand.
ACCTAATTTTCTTAATTTGTAGGATTGCCACGGTGTAATTTTACCATAAGGCGGTCTGAAAATTTGTGAATTTTGAATGGTAAATTGTGAATTTAGTTTCATTCTACAAGCTTCTGTATTACTTATGTATATTTTTGTAGGTGTATTCCAACCCTTTAAATGACTATAGGTATGATTTCCTACAGCATGCTGTTTGGAAAGAATTTTCTGAACGATTTCTGGGTGTTTTCTAACATTGTCACCAATACAAAAAAAGGTAGCTTTGATGTGATGTTTGTCTAAAATTTCTAAAACTTTTTCAGTTATTTCAGGCGTTGGTCCGTCATCAAAAGTTAAATAAATAGTATTTTCAGTATTCGGAATATTCCAAACCTGATTGAAAAATAAGTGTTTTATTATTTTAGGAACTTTTATCATAAAAAAAGCCATTCTATGGAATGGCTTATGTATTTGTTTATTCAATTTCTCTTTTGTATTCGCCCATCATATTGTTAAAATTATTGAATTTTACACGTTGTGAAAAATAAAACTCAAAATCTCCATTTTCCTGAGCTAATAATAATAACGAACGATAAATATCAATTTCTCTATGAATTTCCCTACGATAAAATGCTTTCTGTTTTTCGGATTGCGAATGAAAGAAAGTTAATTTTTCTTGATATTTTTTAATCAGTTGATTTAAGATTTTTCTCGCTTCTTCTTTTTTACCAATTTTATAATATCCTTCTGCAAAGGGTTCTACCGTTGTGTAATATTCAAAGTAATCAATTGGCATATTTTTCATAGCAATTTCAATTACTTTTTTAGCTTTATCAAATTTCTTTTCTTCAATTAAAGCTGTCATTAATCGAGATAAGTTATTTCTATAAGATAGGGCGTTTTTGCGCGTTTCTGGATCGTGATAAATTTTATCGCTTCCTGCGTTACCCCAAGTCCATTGGTTGATGATTTTGAAGGTTTTTTCTGTGTCAATATAGCCCATATCGTAAGAATTTCCTTCTTTTAGTTTGGTTCTTACGGGAACTAATTTATACACCATGCCGTCTAACTGAAGGTATTCTTTCATCCAAATATAATCGTCGGCACCAAAACTTCCTGGAGAGAAATAGATAGGTCGTTTCCAGTTGTTTTCGTTAAAAATATCTAACATTAAAATTCTGTTTTTGTAAATCGCGCCGCCTTTTAATTTTAAATTAATTTGTGGCACAATTGAATCGTAATATTTTTTATCTACAACTTTATTTTTGATGATGTTTTGCTTGTCAATTTTAACTTTCAAATGTTCACTTGGATAAAAATGTACAAATTGACCGTTTTTCATTTCTCTTTTAGAACAATCGTCTTTTAAGAAATCTAAAGTTAATCCTAAATCCAACGTGTCGGTTGTTCTTTCGTCAAATAAACAGTAATTTCTTTTGTCGCCCACATATTGATCATGTGTAAACGAAATAGGTACTGCATCTGATTGATTTGATTTGATTTTCATCTCATCAATATACCAATCTGTAGCTAACAAACTGGTGTTTACAATTCTAACATCCGTTCTGTATCCTTCAATTTCTTGCAAATACCACATTGGGAATGTATCATTATCGCCAATGGTAAATAATATAGCATTAGGCTCGCAGGAATCTAAATAGGCTTTTGCCATAGCAACTGCTGTATATTTTCCGCTTCTATCATGGTCATCCCAGTTTTCAGTTGCTAATAGTACTGGCGAAGCTAATAAAGTAGTGGCTAAAACGGCTGGAAGTGCTACTTTAGGCGATATATATTTTAAAATATATTGATAAATGGCATATATTCCAACGCCAATCCACATCGCAAAAATATAAAACGAACCTACTAGGGCATAATCTCTTTCTCTTGGTTCAAAAGGTCTTTCGTTTAAGTAAATTTTCAAAACTAAACCGGTGAATAAAAATAAGAGTAATAAAACATAAAACGATTTCCATTCTTTTTGTGCGTGATACACCATTCCGATCACCGCTAAAATGAATGGTAAAAAGAAATACGTATTTCTACCTTTATTATTTTTCATATCGGTAGTTAATTCGCTTTGATTATCTAAATGTAAGTTGTCAATAAAGCGGATGCCACTTAACCAATTTCCTTCTAAACTTTCATAATTTCCTTGTAAATCATTTTGTCTTCCCACAAAATTCCACATTAAATATCGAAAATACATGTAGCCAAATTGGTATTCAAACATAAATTTCATATTGTCTGAAAACGATGGTTTTTCAATTGTTAAATAGTCACCATAGTTTTTTAGAAATTCTTCGTATTCGTCTAATCCAAGTTTGTTTGATGCAAATTGACTTCTAAAATCAGAAACAATTTCAGTAAATTGACCTAATTTTTCTTCATTCGTTTCGCCAGTTTCTTCATCATAAAAGGCTTCATGATTTACACTAAATTCTAATGGTTTGGTAAATGTCATGTAATTTTTAGCGTGTTCTTCACTCCAAAGTCTTGGTAAAAACGCATTGTGTTTAGAATTTGGATTGTGATTGGCGTTTTTATAATTGTTGGTGATAATATATTTACCTGTTTTTTCGTCTCTTTCGTAATTTGGTTTGTCATCAGAATACGGATTTTCTTCATCAGCCCCAGCATAAGTATTAGAAAATTGAGGGCCATAAAACAACTTGGTTTCTCCGTATTGTTCTCTGTTATAGTAGGCTAAAACTTCGGCAGCATCACTAGGTTTGTTTTCATTGATATTGATATTAGAATTAGCTCTTACAGGAAGCATGATCCATGTTGAAAATCCAATTAAGATAAATAATATGCTTAATAATAGCGTATTAAACTTTACTAATTCTTTTTTCTTGGTATATGTCAAACCATAATAAAAACCAGCTACAATTAGTAAAAAGGCAATAATAGTTCCAGAATTAAAAGGCAATCCCATGGAATTTACTGCGAAAATTTCTGTTTTCGCAAAAAATGATAAAGTATAAGGCAATAGAAATTTAAAAATAAACATCAAAATTGATACTATCACTACATTGGCAATGATAAAGTTTTTAACTGTAATATTTTTTTGAGTTTTAAAGTAATATAGCATTCCAATTGATGGCAAAGCTAATAAGGCCAAGAAGTGCACCCCAAAAGAAAGTCCAATTACCAATGAAATTAAAATTACCCATTTATTTCCTCTTTCCGTTTCCAGTTCTTCTTCCCATTTTAGACCCAACCAAAATAATAATGCAATAAATAAAGAAGCCATAGAATATACTTCAGCTTCTACCGCATTGAACCAAAAACTATCTGTAAACGCAAAGGATAAGGCAGCAATTAATGACGCGCCTAATGTAAGTTTTGATGTTTCATTATTCCATTCAGAAGTAGCTATAACAATTTTTCGTATGATTTTTGAGGCCGACAAAAACATAAATAAAATGGTAAAAGCACTAGAAAACACAGAAACCATATTTACCATTAAAGCAATTTGGCTATTATCTGTGGCAAACATAGCAAAAAACGCACCTATCATTTGGTATAATGGTGCTCCCGGCGGATGTCCTACTTCTAATTTGGCAGCTGTGGCAATATATTCACCACAATCCCAAAAACTCATTGTAGGTTCTACGGTTAAAGTATAGGTAACTAATGCAATTATAAAAGCAAACCAACCCAAGTAGGTGTTCCATTTGCTGTAATTAAATGAAGTCATATATTTGCCAAATTAATTTAGATTACAAAGAAACTATTTATTGGAGAGAATACCAATTTATTTTTTCTTAAAAATTATTTAAAAATTATTTGCAGAGTATAAAATATGTATTACATTTGCACTCGCAATTACAAAATAATTGGTTCATGGTGTAATGGTAACACTACTGTTTTTGGTGCAGTCATTCAAGGTTCGAGTCCTTGTGAACCAACAAAAAATCCCGCTTTTTCAAGTGGGATTTTTTATTTTAAAAATATTTTACATTAAATTTTAAATGCAATAACGGGTCTTTTTGCGTGGTTAACTAAGTCTTCAGAAATACTTCCGTTTAAAAAGTGAGAGATTCCTTTTCTTCCATGCGTACAAACGGCAATAACATCAGAACTTGAATCTTTTGCAAAATGTAAAATTCCTTTTTCCACATCAATGTCATTGTAAAGATGTATAGAATAATCAGAAAAGTGAAATTCTTCAATAAAGTCTTTAACTTTTTCATTTGCCATTCTAGTAGTAGTGAAATTGTTTGGCGTAATAATATGTAATAAGTTAATGTGAGCTCCAAAATATTTGGCAAAATCAACTACTTTTTCAAAAGGTTTTTTGATTTCACTTGAAAAATCAGAGGCAAAAGTAAGTGTGTCCACTTTAAAATTGTCTTCTTCTTTTTTAATAACTAATACTGGAATTTCTGAATTTCTCACCACTTTTTCGGCATTGGAACCCACAAACATTTCGTGAAAACCACTTGCTCCATGAGAACCCATAACTACTAAATCAGCATGATGCTTTTTTCCATTTTCAATAATTCCTTCAAAAGCCATATTAAATTGCACGATGCTTGAAACTTTAATATCATTTAAAAAATCAGCGTTTTCTAATTCTTCTAATTTGGCTACAGCTGCATTTTTAAAGAAAATTAATTCAGGAATTTCATGAGAGGTATTTAGTGCGTCATTTCCTGAAGTTGATAATTCTAACATATGAAGTAGTAGTATTTCACCATTATTTTTTTTGGCAATTTGTGCAGCAACTTTTAAAGCATTTTCAGCATGTTTTGAAAAATCGGTAGGGACTAAAATTGTTTTCATAGATATAAATTTAATTACGATTTAATTATAGTATAAAGTTACAATTTTTTTTTGAATTGTTTAACTTTTTTGGAAAAATGAAATATTTGGACATTTTAAAAAAAATGTTGTATATTTGCGAAGTTATTTAGTAAACAACCAAATAATGAGGCACGCATTGCGTGCCTCTTTTTATAAAGATGACATTTAAAGAAAAAGTAAAAAACCTGCTTGACAAAGCATTAGAGGATAACCCACAATTGTTTCTGATAGATTTAGATTTCTCAGAATCAAACAAAATTTCCGTTATTTTAGACGGTGATTCTGGTGTGAATTTACAAGATTGTATTCATGTAAATAAGTTTTTAGATAGCGGTTTAGAAGCCGAAGATGTAGAATATTCTATTGAGGTTGCCTCGGCAGGTGTTTCTTCGCCATTAAAATTGGTTAGACAATATAAAAAAAATATAGGAAGAACAGTAAAAGTAAAAACCATTTCTCAAGGTGATTTTGAAGCTTCATTATCTGATGCAGATGAAGATACTGCTACATTAACTTGGAGCGCCAGAGAACCAAAAGAAATAGGTAAAGGAAAAGTAACCGTACAAAAAACACGCTCAATTCCTTACACAGACATAAAAGAAGCAGTAGTAATAATATCATTTTAAAAATAAAGCATACCATGGAGAATATTGCATTAATAGATTCATTTTCAGAATTTAAAGACGACAAACTAATCGACAGAGTTACCTTAATGGCAATTTTGGAAGACGTGTTTAGAAATGCGTTAAAAAAGAAATATGGTTCAGATGACAATTTCGATATTATCATAAATCCAGATAAAGGAGATATGGAAATTTGGAGAAACCGTGTAGTTGTAGCCGATGAAGATTTAGATCTTGAAAACGAAGAAATCACATTAACAGAAGCTAGAAAAATCGAACCTGATTTTGAAATTGGAGAAGAAGTATCGGAAGAAGTAAAATTAATCGATTTAGGTAGAAGAGCTATTTTAGCGTTACGCCAAAATTTGATTTCTAAAATTCATGAACATGATAACACCAATCTTTACAAACAATTTAAAGATTTAATAGGTGATATATATACTGCCGAAGTACACCATGTCCGACCAAAAATGGTGGTGTTAATGGATGATGATGGAAACGAAATTATCCTACCAAAAGAAAAACAAATTCCAAACGATTTCTTCAAAAAAGGAGAAAACGTAAGAGGTATCATCGAAAGTGTAGAGCTTAAAGGTAATAAACCTCAAATTATAATGTCAAGAACAGCACCAAGTTTCTTAGAAAAATTATTCGAACAAGAAATTCCAGAAGTTTTTGATGGACTAATAACCATAAAAAAAGTGGTTAGAATTCCTGGCGAAAAAGCAAAAGTTGCTGTTGATTCTTATGATGATAGAATTGACCCAGTTGGTGCTTGTGTAGGTATGAAAGGATCTCGTATTCACGGAATTGTTCGCGAATTAGGAAACGAAAATATTGACGTAATTAATTACACACAAAATACACAATTATTTATCACAAGAGCGCTTAGCCCAGCTAAAGTATCTACTGTAAAAATTGATGAAGAAAATAAAAAAGCAGAAGTTTTCTTAAAAATTGAAGAAGTTTCAAAAGCCATTGGTAGAAACGGACAAAACATTAAATTAGCTAGCCAATTAACGGGATACGAATTAGATGTAATTCGCGAAGGAATGGTACAAGAAGAAGATGATGTAGAATTAAGAGAATTTAGTGATGAAATTGAAGAATGGATAATTGAAGAATTCGAAAAAATTGGTTTAGACACAGCTAGAAGTATTATCGATAAAGATGTTGCAGATTTAGTAAGACGAACAGATTTAGAAGAAGAAACCATTTTAGATGTTATCAGTATCTTAAAACAAGAATTAGAGAGCTAATCTAAAAATCATTTAGCATCACAATCACAAAGAAAATTAAGCAAAAAACAAATATGTCTGAAGAAAGAGTAATACGAATAAGTAAAGTTTTAAAAGAATTCAACATTTCACTTGATCGAGCTGTTGACACCTTAAAAGAAAAGGGTCATACCATTGAGCACAGTCCCAATGCAAAAGTTTCTCAATTGGAATTCGACGTCTTGTGCGATATTTTTTCGGCCGATAAAGGAAATAAAGTAGCTTCGAAAGAAGTTGGCGAAGAAAAGAAAAAAGAAAAAGAAGCACTAAAACGTGAAATCGAAAAAGAACTCGAAGTGAAACGTCTTGCCGAAGAAGAAAGACAAAAACAAGAAATAATAAAAGCAAAAGCAGTTGTTACCGCTCCGGTTTCTTTAGGAAAAATTGATTTAAATCCAAAAAAACAAGAAGCAACTAAAACAGATAAGCCAGCGGCTGCTAAAGAAAATAATGTTGTTTCAAAAGAAGAAAAAACAGTTGTTGCAGAAAAAACTTCAGACAAACCTGCAGAAACTAGTAAAAAATCTGTTGAAAAAACAAAAGCAAAATCAGAAGAACCTTCAGTTCAACCTCAAGAATTTAATCCTGATGGCACACCAATTGAAGTGAAGTTAGATACTCAATACACCAAACTTTCAGGAGCTACTTTTACTGGTCAAACAATTGATTTATCTCAATTTAATAAACCAAAGAAAAAGAAAGAGGAATTTAAAAAACCAGGAACTCCAGGTGCTGTTGCAAATAAACCAGGAACTCCGGGAACGCCAGGTGCGGCAAATAAAAGAAAAAGAATCGTAAAGCCAGGAACATCAAATACAGGTGGAACAGGTGGAAATACGCCAGGTGGAGGTCAAGGTGGTTTTGTAAAAAAACCCTACCAAGGCGGACAAGGTGCAGGTGGTTTCAAAAAACCAGGTTTTAACAAATCAGCACCAATTGTAAAAGTTGAGCCAACGGAAGAAGAAGTAAAAAATCAAATCAAAGAAACTTTAGAAAGATTACAAGGAAAAGGTAATAAATCTAAAGCTGCAAAATATAGAAGAGATAAAAGAGATACGCACCGTCAACGTACAGATGACGATTTAGCTCAACAAGATTTAGAAAGCAAAATCCTTAAAGTAACAGAATTTGTTACTGTAGGTGAAATTGCAACTATGATGGATGTGCCAATTACAAAAGTAATCGGAACGTGTATGTCTTTAGGAATTATGGTAACCATGAACCAACGTTTAGATGCTGAAACATTAACAATTGTTGCAGATGAATTTGGTTACGAAATGCAATTTATTACCACCGATATTGAAGAAAATGCAGTAATTATTGAAGATACTGAAGAAGAATTAGAATTCAGAGCACCAATTGTTACCGTTATGGGTCACGTAGATCATGGTAAAACATCGTTATTAGATTATATTCGTAAAGCAAATGTTATTGCTGGAGAATCTGGAGGAATTACACAGCATATTGGTGCCTACGGAGTAACTTTAGATGGCGGCCAAAAAATCGCTTTCTTAGATACACCTGGTCACGAAGCCTTTACGGCCATGCGTGCTCGTGGAGCGCAAGTTACCGATATTGCTATTATTGTAGTAGCGGCTGACGACGACATCATGCCTCAAACGAAAGAAGCAATTTCACATGCACAAGCTGCAGGAGTTCCAATGATTTTTGCCATTAATAAGGTGGACAAACCCAATGCAAATCCTGAGAAAATTAAAGAGCAATTAGCAGGTATGAATTTACTTGTAGAAGATTGGGGCGGAAAATACCAATCCCATGATATTTCTGCAAAATTCGGACAAGGTATTCCTGAATTATTAGAAAAAGTATTATTAGAAGCGGAGGTTCTTGAACTAAAAGCTAATCCAAATAAACCTGCACAAGGAACGGTAGTAGAAGCACAATTAGACAAAGGCCGTGGGTATGTCTCTACGATTTTAGTACAAGCAGGAACTTTAAAAATTGGCGACTACATGTTGGCTGGTAAAAATCATGGTAAAATTCGTGCCATGTTTGATGAAAGAGGAAACAATGTAAAAATTGCCGGACCTTCCACTCCAGTATCTGTTTTAGGTTTAGACGGAGCGCCAACAGCAGGAGACAAATTTAATGTGTATGAAGAAGAAAGAGAAGCCAAACAAATTGCAACAAAACGGGCACAATTAGCTCGTGAGCAATCGGTTCGTACACAAAAGCATATTACACTTTCAGAAATTGGACGTCGTATTGCTTTAGGTCAATTTAAAGAATTAAATATTATTCTTAAAGGAGACGTGGATGGTTCTGTAGAAGCACTATCTGATTCGTTCTCTAAATTATCAACAGAAGAAATTCAAATTAATATCATTCATAAAGGAGTGGGAGCGATTACAGAATCTGACGTATTATTAGCTTCTGCTTCTGATGCTATTATTATCGGATTTAACGTTCGTCCGGCTGGAAATGCAAAAGCTTTAGCTGATAAAGAAGAAATTGATATCCGTAATTATTCTATTATTTACGCTGCTATCGACGATTTAAAAGATGCGATGGAAGGTATGCTTTCTCCAGAATTGAAAGAAGAAATTACAGGTACTGCCGAAATTAGAGAATTGTTTAAAGTATCTAAAGTAGGAACAATCGCTGGATGTATGATTACAGATGGTAAAGTAATTCGTAGCAACAGAATCCGATTAATTAGAGAAGGTGTTGTTATTTTCACTGGAGAATTAGTGGCTTTAAAACGTTTCAAAGACGACGTAAAAGAAGTGTCTAAAGGATACGATTGTGGTATGCAAATTAAAGGATACAATGATATTAAAGAATATGATATTATTGAAAGTTTCCACGAAATTGAAATCAAAAAGAAATTAAAATAAAATTTCTTTAAAATATTAAATCCCAATGAAAATTGGGATTTTTTTTGTTCTATTCTTTTTTCATCCCTTTTTTTAAATGAAAAATAAAACAAAAATTAGTAGAAAATCTTTATATATTAAACATAAAAAAATATAATAATTTGTTTTTTTTAACTTATTTTTGAAGATACTAATATAACCTCAAATGCAATTCGACATTCAAAACACCGAATCTTCGGCTTTATATAAACTATTGACAGGAACTGTTATTCCAAGACCCATCGCTTGGGTAGCTACGATCGATGAAAATGGAATGGATAATTTAGCCCCGTTTTCTTTTTTTAATGTCGTGAGTGAAGATCCGCCACACATTATGTTTTCAACGGTTCGAACTGGAAATAAAAACAAAGACACGTTAAATAATATTCTCGCCAATCAGCAATTTGTAGTCAATTTAGTTACCGAAGATGTTGTAGAACAAATGAATATTACTTCACAATCTGTAGCGGCTGATGTCAATGAATTTGAATTGGCAAACGTAACTCCAATAGATTCCATTTATATCAAACCAAAACGAGTAAAAGAAAGTTGGGTGCAATTTGAGTGCGAAATGGTTCATCATTATTTTATCGAAAAGCATCAAAATGGAGGCGCTTGTATTATCATTGGAAAAATTATTACCATGCATATTGACGATTCCATTTTGATGGAAAACCATAAAATAGATTTAGAAAAATACAAACCTGTTGCGCGTTTAGCAGGTTCCAATTACAGTAAATTAGGAGAAATATTCTCTATTAAAAGATAAATTAATTATCAATTATCCATTGTTAATTATCCATAAAATATGAAAATAACAGTTATAGGTGGTGGTCCAGGCGGACTTTACTTTTCGATATTAACCAAAAAAGCAATGCCGCATTGCCAAATCGATATTTACGAACGCAATAAGCCCGATGATAGTTTTGGATTCGGAGTTGTGTTTTCAGATGAAACCTTAGGCGAATTTTTAAAACGCGACATGCAATCGTATGAATTAATTCGAAGCAAATTTGCTTATTGGGATGATATTATTATTGCAAGAGATGGTGAATCCGTAACTATTGCAGGAAATGGTTTTTGCGGTTGTTCCAGAAAAACACTACTGCAATTATTGCAACAACGTTGTGTGGAAGAAGGTGTGAATTTGCATTTCGAACAAAATGTAGAGGATCTATCACAATTTGCAGATTCCGATATTATTCTGGCAACAGACGGTATATCAAGTGCTATTCGAACAAAATACCAACAAGAATTCGGAACAGAAATCGAATTAAAAAAGAACCGCTTTGTGTGGTTAGGCTCCACAAAACCGCTTGACGCATTTACCTATTTTTTCAGAAGTACACCTCACGGAACCATAGTGGCGCATTCATATCAATACGAAGAAGGGATGAGTACTTGGATTTTTGAATGTAGCGATGAAACTTGGCAAAAACATGGTTTTGAAGTCACCAACGAAGCAGACACGATGGCAAAAATTGCGGAAATATTCGCAGCCGAATTAGACGGACATCCCTTAATTTCAAATAAATCGCATTGGCGTCAGTTTCCGCATGTTACCAACCAAAATTGGTATCATAATAACATGGTTTTATTAGGCGATGCCAAAGCTACAGCCCATTATTCTATTGGTTCAGGAACAAAATTAGCCATGGATAGCGCAATTGGATTATCCGATGCCGTGATTGCTCATCCAAATGATGTTCAAGCCGCTTTTGCACAATATGATAAAACCCGAAGAAATACGGTTGAAATGATTCAATATGCCGCTATCGTTTCTTTAGATTGGTTTGAAAATATGGACCGTCACATGCAACATTCCTTTCAGCAATTTGCCTTTGGGTGCATGACGCGTTCTAAAAAAGTAACCTATGAAAATTTAAGGTTGAGAGACAGTTCTTTTACCGATAAAGTATTGGAAGAATTTAATACCAATCACAATACCAATGTAAAAAATCAATCGGCTGCTTTTACACCATTTAAACTAAGAAGTGTAGCGTTACAAAACCGTATCGTAATGTCATCCATGGGGCAATATGTAGCCGAAAACGGATTGGTGAACGATTGGCATTTTCAACATTATACCTCAAGAGCTGTGGGCGGTTTAGGATTAATTCTTACCGAAATGACTGCTGTTTCAGACACGGGAAGAATTACAGAAGGTTGCGCCGGAATTTATACCGAAAATCAAGTAAATGCTTGGAAACGAATTACTGATTTTATTCACCAATATACCCAAACTAAAATCGGAATGCAATTGGGCCATTCAGGAAGAAAAGGCGGTTCTAATATTCCTTGGGAAGACCAATTTCAGGGTAAAAAAGGGGAGCTACTTTCAGCATCTGCCATTCCTTTTAATGAAAACTCTTCATGTCCGAAAGAAATGACTTTGGCAGACATGCAATGGGTTAAAAGTCAATTTGTACAAGCCACAAAAAATGCTAATGAAGCAGGTTTTGATATGATTGAATTACAAGCGCATCACGGCTTTTTATTGGCTTCTTTTTTGTCACCATTAACTAATATTCGCACCGATGCATTTGGTGGAAGTGTTCAAAATCGTTTAAAATATCCATTAGAGATTTTTACAGCCATTCGGGAAGTATTTCCAAAAGAAAAGCCAATCTCTGTTAGAATATCCGCAACCGATTGGGCAGAAAACGGAATTTCAGAACAAGATGTTTTGGTAATTTCTGAAGCGTTTAAAACGGCAGGTGCAGATATTATTAATGTATCCACAGGAAATACGGTTGCCAACCAAAAACCACAAACTGGCAGAATGTGGCAGACACCATTTTCAGATGCAGTTCGAAATACGGTTCATATTCCAACAATAACAGCCGGATATATTCAAGATATTGATCAAATTAATACCATAATTTTAAACGGAAGAGCCGATTTAGTGGCACTTGGAAGGCCTTTGTTATTGGATGCTAATTTTGTACGAAATGCGCAAGCGTATGAACAATTTCAAGCCAGGGATATTCCAAATTCCTATAAAATGGGTATTTCACATTTATATCCATTACAAGCTGCCGAAAGAAAACAAGCAGAAGGCATGAAAAAAGCATTGAAACCGAAAAGCAATAAATTATAAATAACAAATAACAAAAGCCAACTCCCAATAATTTTATAATTTGGAATTTGGAATTTTCAAAATTGGAATTTTAGAATGAATCAATACAAAGATAATTTTGCTCACAATAGCTTACCAGCACTGGAATTACAACCAGAATATACCTTTTTGGATTTACCACAATTCCAACTTCCTGAAGTATTGAATTGCGTAGAAAAATTACTTGACAATCACATTAAAGAAGGCAGAGGAAATACCATTTGTATTCGAACCTTTGAGGAAACTTGGACCTATCAAGATTTGTTTGAAAAAGCCAATCAAATTGCGCATGTTTTAGTCGAAGATTTAGGTTTGCAATCGGGAAATCGAGTATTGTTGCGTTCCGCTAATAATCCCATGATGGTCGCTTGTTGGTTTGCGGTTTTAAAAGCGGGCGGAATTGTAGTGGCAACCATGCCCTTATTACGGGCTAAAGAAATAACTACTATTATTGATTGTGCTGAAATTTCTCACGCGCTTTGCGATAGCGATTTAGCTGAAGAAATGAATTTAGTCCAATCCAATTTTCTAAAAAAAGTAAGTTTCTATAGAAATTCCGATTTAGAAAAGTTAATGGAATCCAAACCAAAAACATTTGATAAGTATCCGTCAAAATCAGAGGATGTCGCTTTGATTGGTTTTACTTCGGGTACCACAGGTTTGCCAAAAATGACAGCACATTATCACAAAGATATTCTTAATATTTGCGAAGCATTTCCAAACTATTCGCTGCAACCTACTTCAAATGATATTTTTATTGGAAGTCCGCCCATTGGTTTTACTTTTGGTTTAGGCGGATTGGTGTTGTTTCCGATGTACTTTGGTGCTTCCACTTTTTTAATCGAAAAACCAAGTCCAGATGTATTGTTGAAAGCCATTCAAGAGTATAAAATTACCATTTGTTTTACTGCTCCAACCGCATGGCGAATGATTACAACAAAAAATCAAGACTACAATATTTCGAGTTTACGAAAATGTGTTTCAGCAGGTGAAACATTACCGTTAAAAGTTTGGCAAGATTGGTATGATGCCACAGGGCTAAAAATTATTGATGGCATTGGCGCTACCGAAATGCTACATATTTTTATTTCGTCAAACGAAGAAAATATGAAACCCGGCGCAACTGGAAAAGCGATTTCAGGTTACGAAGCTAAAATTATTGACCAACATGGAAAAGAATTATCAAGAAATGAAGCGGGTCGATTAGCGGTTCGAGGAATTACAGGTTGTAAATATTTGAATCGAGAAGATAAACAAAAGGAATATGTTGAAAACGGCTGGAACATCACAGGCGATATTTTCCGTCAAGATGACGAAGGGTATTTTCATTTTGTGGCTCGTGGCGATGATATGATTATTTCTTCTGGTTATAATATTGCGGCAATTGAAGTAGAATCCGTACTTTTAACTCATGAAAATATTTTAGAATGTGCCGTTGTAGGTTTACCCGATGAAGAACGAGGCATGTTGGTTTGTGCGCATATCGTTTTAAAAGAACAAGCAATGGCAGAGGAAGCCTTAAAAATTCAGATTCAAAATTGGTTTAAAAACACGGCAGCACCTTATAAATATCCAAGAGTCATTCATTTTGTAGATTGTTTGCCAAAAACAGAGACAGGGAAAATTCAACGATTTAAGTTAAAATAATTAGCTTTAAAATAACAGAAATATGCAATTTATAAAACAAGAAAAAGTTCGTTTCCAACATATCGATTATGCTGGAATAGTTTTCTATCCTCGATTTTTAGAAATGCTCAATGGTTTGGTGGAAGATTGGTTTGAAGAAGCGTTAGACAGCCCTTTTTCAAAAATGCATCAAACTAACGGTATTCCTACGGTTGATTTGAAAATTCAATTCAAAAATGCCGCCCGTTTGGGCGAAATCTTAACCAAAAAGCTTTGGGTAAAAGAGTTGAAAAATTCGTCTATTCTTTGTGGATTTAATTTTGTAAATGAAGCAGAAAACACCGTTTTAGAAGGCGAAGTTACCTTAGTAAATGTAGCGTTCAATCCTGAAAGAAATGGCATCAAAGCCGAACCTTTTAATGAGGAAATGAAAAGTAAAATTTCAAAATATATAGTATAACAACACAGATTGAAGAAATCAGAGAAATATACACGGGATTTATTTTTCAAATTTCTTTAACTTCTTCAATCAGTGTTTAAAATTAAAATCAGCAATTATTAGCGTATGTAAAGCAATCTGTTTCATCCGCGTACCAAAACAATAAAAAATGGAATTCAAAAAATTTATAGCCGCAACTGTTCAAACGTCACCAGTATTTCTTAATGTAGAAAAAACGGTGGATAAAGCGATTTCTTTTATTAAAGAAGCGGCCTCAAACCAAGCAAAACTAATTGCTTTTCCTGAAGTATTTGTTTCGGGATATCCTTATTGGAATTGGATCATGACGCCCGTTCAAGGGAGTAAGTGGTACGAAGCATTATATAAAAATTCAGTAGATGTGGCTGGACCTGAAATTCAGAAATTGTGTTTGGCTGCTAAAGAAAACGATATTCATATTGTAATCGGAATCAACGAACGAGGTTCAAGCTATGGCGAAATTTATAATACCAATTTAATCATCGACAACAAAGGGGTTATCATCGGAAAACACAGAAAATTAGTACCAACTTGGGCAGAAAAACTGACTTGGACTTCAGGCGATGGGTCGTCATTAAAAGTCTATGATACCGAAATAGGACCTATCGGAACTTTGGCGTGTGGCGAAAACACCAATACTTTGGCACGTTTTACGCTACTTTCGCAAGGCGAATTGATTCATATTGCTAATTACATTTCGCTACCGGTTGCACCACCAGATTATGACATGGCAGAAGCGATTAAAATTAGAGCTGCAGCACATTCTTTTGAAGGGAAATTATTTACGATTGTTTCGTGTTCTACGGTTTCACAAGAAATCAAAGATGCCTTACGAGCCGATGTGCCCAATGTAGATGAATTGTTAGACCGAAAAAGTTCGGCATTTTCTGGTTTTATTGGTCCAAATGGCGCTGTTATTGGACAACCTTTAATTGATGAAGAAGGAATAGTATATGCCGAAATTGATTTGGAAAAATGCATCCAACCGAAACAAATGCATGATATTTTAGGTCATTATAATAGATTTGATATTTTCGATTTACGAGTAAATACGGCTCCTACCCGAAAAATTACATTTATAGACAATCACGAAGAATTTAATAAAAAATAGTATTAAGATTAGAGTATTAAGTATTAAGACAACTTATTATGCAAGATAAATTTTCAGATGACCAAATTGGTCGTGCAAGAGTACAAGATTCACCAGAATTAGTTGCCTATTACAAAGAATTGGAAACATTAGGTGCGGGTGCTTTATGGACTGTAGCGAATGATATCGAACCTTGGGAGCCACGTTCCTCATCCGTACCCATGCTTTGGAAATATGATGATTTACGCGATTTAGTATTAAAATCATCCGAATTAGTAACACCTGAACAAGCAGGTCGTCGTGTGGTTTATTTAGTAAACGACAAACGTAAAGATGTATCAGCAGCTGTGGGTTGGTTGTACACTGGAATTCAAGTTACGCGTCCAGGCGAAAGCACTTCGGCACACCGTCATAAGGCTTCGGCATTGCGCTTTATTATGGAAGGTGAAAAAGGCTATACCGTTGTGGATGGAAATAAAATTATGCTGGAAGTGAATGATTTTGTCATCACCCCAAACTCCACTTGGCACGAACACGGTGTGGAAGAAGGTGGAAAAACCTGTATTTGGCAAGATGGTTTGGATATTCCTTTAGTAAATGCTTTAGAAGCCAATGATTATGCCGTTTATGATGGTAAGCAACCTTTGGTGAAACCTTTAAATTACTCCCCTATTACTTATGGTTGTGCTGGATTAATTCCTGCTGATACAACGTGGGACAAACCCTATTCGCCTTTATTTAAATATTCTTGGAAAAACGTATACCCAGCTATATTAGAAGCTCAAAAAGTGAATGATGTTAATCCGTTTGATGGCATTTTTATGCAATATTCTAATCCTTTAACAGGCGGACACGTGATGCAAACTATGGGAGCCGCGATGCAATTATTACCCGCAGGTTTCAAAGGAAAAGCACACAAGCATACGGGTTCGTTTGTATATCAATGTGCAAAAGGAAAAGGTTTTTCCATCATCAACGGACAACGTTTCGATTGGAAGGAAAGAGATATTTTCTGTGTTCCGAGTTGGGCTTGGCACGAACATCACAACCTTTCCGAGACCGAAGACGCTTGCTTATTTCAATTCAACGATTTACCTGTAATTGAAAGTTTAGGGCTTTTTCAATCAAGAGATTTGGAAGAAAATGATGGTCATCAGCAAATACAATAGCAATAGCAATAACTATAGCAATAATAATAACAATAACAATAACAATAGCAATAGCAATATCAAATTCAAAATCAATAACAATTTTTGCTGCTTTGTAACTTAGCAACTTTGAAACATAAAAAAAATGAAACTACTTACCTATAAAACACAAGACACCGAGCCACGTTTGGGCTTCGTTCATAACAACCAAGTCATCGACATGGAAGATTTTGGAGAAATATCTAATTTCCCATTACCTAATGATATGTTAGATTTAATTGATATGGGCTTTGAAATTATTGCTGAAATAAGCGAATTAATTTCGGAAACACCAGAAAATTTCTTCGAGGAAATCGCTTATGAAATGAACGAAGTTACGATTTTAGCACCCATCGAAAAACCAAGAAAAAACATCATCGGTATTGGATTAAATTACACCGAACACGTGGCAGAAAGTGCTCGCGGTTTAGATACCACTGGAAAATTACCAACGAAACCTATTATTTTCTCCAAACCACCTACAACGGTTACAGGAACTAATACGGAAATAATAAAAAACAAAAAATTAACCTCACAATTAGATTGGGAATGTGAATTAGCAGTTGTTGTTTCTAAAAAAGGAAAATATGTAACCAAAGAAAATGCAATGGATTATGTATTTGGTTACACCGTAATTAATGATATTTCTGCACGCGATTGTCGTAGAGAAGGACAATGGATTGTATCTAAAGGACAAGATACTTTTGCACCAATGGGACCTTATTTGGTTACAAAAGACGAAATCGAAAACCCACATAACTTGAATTTATCGTTAAAAGTTAATGGTGTGGAAAAACAAAATTCCAACACCAAATTTATGTTGTTTAACATCCATGATTTGATTGAAGATTTAAGTATTGTATTCACCTTAGAAGCTGGTGACATCATCGCAACCGGCACGCCAGCAGGCGTTGGAGCAGGTCGTGACCCACAAGAATGGTTACACAATGGCGATATTGTTGAAGCTACAGTGGAAGGCATTGGAACAATTGTGAATACGATTAAAGAAATTTAGTTTTTTGGTTAAAGATGGATCAAACAAAAATTGCAGTTGACATATTCAATAAACTTGCCACTGTTTATCAGGATAAGTTTATGGATGTTTCGTTGTATCATGATTCGCTTGACGTATTTTGCCAAAGAATCCCAAAACAAAAGGCTGAAATTTTAGAATTGGCATGTGGTCCTGGTAATATCACAAAATATTTGTTGGAAAAACGTCCCGACTTTAAGATACTGGGTACCGATTTAGCTCCCAATATGATTGAGTTGGCGCAAATTAATAATCCTACTGCCAAATTTCAATTATTGGATTGTAGGGATGTGAATAAAACAAATACTAAATTCGATGCGATCGTCTGCGGTTTTGGATTTCCTTATTTGTCAAAAGAAGATGCGATACAATTTATCGCGGATGCGGGTAATCAGCTAAATTTCAATGGTGTTCTTTATTTTAGCACTATGGAGGATGACAATTCCAAATCTAGATTTAAAACCGGAAGTACTGGTGACAAAATGTATCAGAATTTCCATCAAGCAGATTATTTGACTAAAGCACTCGAAGACAACGGTTTTAAAATAATAAATTTGCAACGTAAAAACTATTTTTACAATGAAGAATACACAACCGATTTAATTATTATTGCAACAAAATGAAAAAATACAGAATAGGACAAATAGTTCCATCTTCAAACGTAACGATGGAAACCGAAATACCAGCCATTTTTCGTTCACGAGAAACCATTTTACCTGAGCGTTTTACGTTTCACAGCAGTAGAATGCGTATGAAAAAAGTAACCAAAGAAGAACTCGAAGCCATGGATGCGATGAGCTTAAAATGTGCGCAAGAATTGTCAGATGCTCACGTAGATGTGATGGGTTATGCCTGCTTGGTAGCCATAATGAGTATGGGACGCGGGTATCATTGTGTGTCGGAAGTAAATTTGCACCAAGAAACAATTGCTAATGATTTTCCAACGCCAATTGTAACTTCTGCAGGTGCATTAATTAACGGATTAAAAGTTTTAGGTGCGAAACAAATTTCGATTATTACACCTTATATGCGACCATTAACTGATATGGTGGTGGATTATATTGAAAATCAAGGCATCAAAGTAAAACAGAGTATTGCTTTAGAAATTCCAGACAACTTAGAAGTAGCGGCACAAAATCCAATGAATCTATTAGAAATCTACAAACAATTAGATTTAACGGATGTCGATGTTTTAGTCGCTTCGGCTTGTGTGCAAATGCCATCTTTGGAAGCCATCGATTTAATTCAAGCAGCATGTGGCATTCCAGTTACTTCGGCTGCGGTTTGTACCACCTATGAAATGATGAAAAAAATTGGAATCGAAGCCAAATCCGCTATTGGAGGCGAATTATTAAGCGGGAAATATTAAACAAAGTAACAGCATAAAAATGCGTTCTGAATATTAACCAGAACGCATTTTGTTTTTTATATAGAATATTTTAAAAACTATATTTTGCTCCGCCATATATGTTTCTTCCTGCAGCATTAATTCCTGATGCAAAATTTCTATATTGCGTATCTAAAATATTTTCTATTCCTGTAAATAAAGTAAATCCTTCTATTGATTTTGTTGCAGCTTTAAAATTATATGTTTCCCAAGCAGGCATGCCATTTGCTGGGGCATAATTTAAGTTGTCTTCTCCACTTGTAGAATAATCACTTAACTGTTTTTTCCCGTTGAACAACATATAAGCTTCAAAAGTTGCCCAATTTGGCTCGTAATTAATTCCAAATTTTCCGAAAAATGGAGGAATATGATCTAAAGGTCTTTTGTTGCCATCAGTAGTAACTCGTCCTATAGTAATAGTATAAGAACCATTAAATTGCACGTTTTTAGCCAAAGTTGTTTTTATATTTCCGTTGACTCCAGTTACAAATGCTTTTCCTAAATTTTGATTAGCTACTACGTTTCTTACATCGCCACCACCAAAATCGTAGGTGTTTTGCCCATTAAAAGCAAATGTATCTGTTACAATAGCATCGTATAATTGCGTGTAAAAATAGGTAGCATCAAATTGATGTTTGTTCGATTTAGATTTTAAAACAAATCCAAAATCTCCAGTAACAGTTTGTTCTGGTTTCAAATCTTTATTAGGAACAATTAAAGTCCCAGCGCCAGATTCAAATATTTTTGCTAAATCATCAATATTTGGCACTCTAAAACCAGAGCTAAAATTAGTTTTAAGTATAAAATTTTCAGAAGCGTTATGCACCATTCCTATGTTTCCACTGTAGGTTAAGTTTTGCTGTTTGATTTCATTAAAAGGCAAGGGCATTATTGAATTATCTGCAATTGTACTAGTAAGCGTAGCGTATCCAACTCTTGCACCCATTGAAAAATTAGTAGCCACATATCTTTTGGAAGAATAAGAAACATAAATATCATTTCGCATCATATTGTTTTTTCCATTCGGATATCTAGTGTCTAATGGAACTACTACGCCTGTATTAATATTGTTTTTAAAAGCAGTCGATTTCAAATCATCATAGTAATTTTCCATACCATAATACAGATTTCCTTTTTTTAATTTGGTTTCAAAATTGGCGGCTAATGAATATATGTTCACATTTTCTATTCTATTTTGTAGATTGTAATTTCTGTAATTTCTATTCCTTCTACTTTCTTCCACGTTTTGATAACCCGCATCTAGTTTGAAATCGGTATTAGTAAATACATTTTCTTTTTCTATGCTATACACACCTAAAAGTCTTTTTTGTGGGCCGTAGTACCATTCCGCACTTTTTAAACCGGAACCTGCAGGATCTGTTAATCGATCGTATCTATTGATGTTTGAAGAGGTGGAATATTGAAAATTGGCATTATGAGTATATCCGCTTTTAGATTTGTAAATGAATTTTTGCATAAAGTTGTATTGTTTATAAGCACTCCCAACTTGCACATATTTATTGTCATTTTGAGTTAAAACATCCACTCCATTTATGGTTTCAACATATTTTGTTCTTTCTCCAAAAAAATCACCGTTATGATTTTTAGATTTTCCCATTTTCAAATCACCAAAATCATTGTATGAAAAAGCAGTTAACGATGCAAAGTTTCCGCTACCATAATTAATATCAAAATAGCCAGATTTTTCTTCGTTTACAGAAGAATATCGGGTATTAAAATTTCCAGTAAAACCGCCAATAAATTTCGCGTTTTTTGTAATCATATTTACCGAACCTCCAAGTGCGTCACTTCCATATAATGTTGAAGTTGGGCCGTATTGTACCCATGCTGCTTCTAGGAAATTTTCATCAACAGTTATTACATTTTGCAAATGACCCGATCTAAAAATTAGATTGTTCATACGTATGCCATCAACTAAAAGTAAAATTCGACTGGATTCAAATCCTCTAATGACAGGACTTCCGCCGCCTTGCTGCGATTTCTGAACAAATAAAGCACCTGAATTTGCCAACATGTCGGCGGTGCTTTGAAAGTTTTGAAATTCTATTTTTTCTTTTGAAAAGAGTTCAATTTGAGAAGGAGTTTGATTTTTATCAATTGTAATTTTTTTAGAATTGATTTTTATTTCTTCGATGTTTTGTGTTTTGATGGTATCTGTAACTTCTTGACTAAATGATGATTGTGTGTTTATAATTAGGAAACCAATGAGGAATAAGTATTTTTTTATCATATTAAATATTTTAAATAAACATCATATCAAAAATTATGCCATGTAGCGCAGTTTATTTTTTATTTGGTTCAATAATTACAGCACTTGGATATTTCTTTTTTAAACTCATAAGCGCTTTTTCTGCTTCAATTTTACTTTTAAAACTCCCCACCCAAACTTTGTAAGATGGGTTACTAAAAACTATGGTTCCGTCGGTTTGTATAAATTCCTTTTTAAAAGAAAGCAATGTTTTTTTGGATTCTTCTATGTTTCCAAAAAATATTTGAATTTTATATTTGTCATTTATAGTAATACCAGAATTGTTTTTTCTTTTTTCTTGTAGTAATTTTTCAATTTTTTCATCTTGTTCAATTATAGTTTTAGAAGTTTGCGAAAAAATATTTTGCGAGAACAAAATCGTAAATATTAAGATTGAAAAGGAGGTAATTTTTTTTAAAGTCTTCATAATGAATGATATTTAATGCAAATTTATTACTTAGAATTAAATAATTGCCCTTTATCTTATTTAGAATTAAAATAAATTACATTTTAAGATAAATTTAGGGTTTTTATAATTATTCTAATGTTGTATTTTTGTCCAAGTTTTTAAAAAAGTATGATGAAGCATTAGCTAAAACCATACCAAAAAATAAGTTTGATAATTAATTTTTAATATGAAAAAGTTGGGTAACCCTAAATCGTTTTCAAAAACTATCTTTTCTTTAGCACTTTCTGCATTTTTTGCAGTAGGTGTTTCTGCGCAAGAGCCTGCAACAGCGGCTGCGCCTGCTGCAACAGCGGCGGCACCAGCAACTGGTTCAGGTGATCCAGTAAAAGGAAAAGAATTGTTTAACACTAATTGTGCCGCTTGTCACAAATTAGATGCAAAAATGACTGGTCCTGCATTGAGAGGTGTTGGCGATAAGTATGACAAAGCTTGGTTGTACAAATGGATTAAAAATAGTTCAGACTTAATTAAGTCTGGTGATGCTAAAGCAGTAAAAGTCTACGAAGAATTTGCGAAAGCAAATATGACGGCTTTTCCTCAATTATCAACTGGAGACATTGATAATATTATAGCCTATACTATGGAAGTGGCTCCTGCTGCTGAAACTCCAAAAACAGCTGTTGGTGGTGCTGCCGAAAAAACAGAAGGTGGTGTATCAAATAATTTAATACTAGGTGTGTTAGCATTTGTATTGGGTATTTTGGTATTCATGTTAGTTACCGTAAAAAAATTATTGAAAAATGTAATTGAATCGAAAGGTCTTGAAGTTGCAGAAGCACCAAAAGGATTGCCTTTCTGGAAAGCATTTGTAAAAAATCAGTTTTTAATGGTAGTAACAGCAATTTTGTTTCTTTTAATTTCTGCTTATTTTATGTATGGCTATTTCATGCAAATTGGAGTAGATAAAGGATATGAGCCAATTCAGCCAATTCATTATTCACACAAAATTCACGCTGGTGAAAACGGTATCGATTGTAAATACTGTCACTCCTCTGCGAGAGTTTCTAAAAATGCGGGTATTCCTTCATTAAATGTGTGTATGAATTGCCATAAAAACATTGCTGAATTCCAAGGTTCTAAAGATTCAACTTATGTGGAATACACTAAGGAATTTTACACAGGAGAAATTCAAAAATTGTATGATGCCGTTGGTTGGGATAAAGCCACTCAAAAATACACAGGAAAAACGAAACCAGTGAAATGGGTTAGAATTCATAATTTGCCAGATTTTGTTTACTTTAATCACTCACAACACGTAACTGTTGGTGG
>RDXY01000017.1 GCA_004293045.1 Flavobacteriia bacterium
TTTTCTTTGCAAGTATGAAGTTTAGTGTTATATTTGCACCCGTATTTATACATGGTGGTTGTAGCTCAGCTGGTTAGAGCATCGGTTTGTGGTACCGAGGGTCGCCGGTTCGAACCCGGTCTTCCACCCAAAGCCTTACAGAAATGTAGGGCTTTTTTTATGCCTTACTTTTAATAAGTATTGCAACAGAAAATGGAAAGCTATATCTTAGCCTAAATTCAAACTGGAATGCCAAATTGGAATACCTACATAAAAGAATATCAAAATTATTTACGTTTGGAACGTGGATTGTCTCTCAATACGATTCAAAATTATAGTTTTGATATTGAAAAATTAGTAGGTTTTTTGACAGAAAATAACATAGAAGTTTCTCCAATACAAATTACTGACGAACAGGTACAACAATTTATTTACACCATTTCTACTCAAGTGAATGCACGAAGTCAATCCAGGATAATTTCAGGTTTAAAGAGTTTTTTTAATTATTTAATTTTTGAAGAGTATCGCAAAGACACGCCACTTGAATTAATTGAAGTTCCAAAAACAGGCAGAAAATTACCCGATACCCTTTCTACAGAAGAAATAGATTTATTAATTCAAGCCATAAACTTAACTTCTACCGAAGGAGAACGAAATAAAGCGATGTTGGAAACACTCTATAGTTGTGGTTTACGTGTTTCTGAATTGGTTACCTTAAAAATATCCGATTTGTTTTTTGAAGAAGGTTTTCTGAAAATTACAGGAAAAGGAAACAAACAACGATTTGTTCCTATTGGTTTGCCTACGCAAAAAATAATTTTGAACTATAAAAAATTCATTCGTACCCATTTACCTATTCAAAAAGGGCACGAAGATACCTTGTTTCTCAATCGTAGGGGAAAACAACTTACTCGCGCTATGGTTTTTACAATTATTAAGGATTTAGCACTGAAAATCGAGTTAAAAAAAACCATTTCACCACACACATTTCGGCATTCTTTTGCAACACATTTATTAGAAAATGGTGCCGACTTACGTTCGATTCAATTGATGTTGGGTCACGAATCTATTACGACTACAGAAGTCTATATGCACTTAGATAGAAAATTTTTAGCAGATGTAATGCATACCTTTCATCCAAGAGGAAAATAATTTTTTGCTGTTTTAAATTCGAAATTATTCTGCATTATTTTCTGTAAAATTTTAAAAATTTTCATATTAATTAGTTTTAATGTACTTTGGTGCAAAATATTTAGGTTTAAATAATTAACTATTACATAGGATGAAAACGTATACTATTCAAGAAATAAATCAAGTAATAAAAGGTGAAATTGTTGGTAATACCACTACAATTATTACAGCGCCGGAACAATTAGAAGCAGCAAAAGACACAGAAATTTCTTTTATTGGAAATAAAAAATACGAAAAATTTTGGTCGGATTCTAAAGCTTGTGTAGCGGTTGTAAATCAAGATATTTCTATTGAACCAGGTGAAAATAGGGCTTTTATAAAAGTATCAAACGCCGATTTGGCGATGTCGCAAGTATTAGAAATGTTCGCTCCTCCCATGCCTGTTTTTTCTGTAGCGATCCATCCCACAGCGGTTGTAGATGCTTCAGCAAAAATTGGTACAGGTACAAAAATTGGCGCAGGAGCCTATATTGGTCCAAATGTAATTATTGGAGAAAACGTACTTATTTATCCAAATGTCACTGTTTTAGACGAATGTACGATTGGAAATCAAACTACCATTTGGTCAGGCAC
This sequence comes from Flavobacteriia bacterium, assembly GCA_004293045.1. Classification (GTDB taxonomy): domain Bacteria; phylum Bacteroidota; class Bacteroidia; order Flavobacteriales; family Flavobacteriaceae; genus Flavobacterium. The sequence continues at coordinate 1,744 of RDXY01000017.1, forward strand.
TGTAATTCGTGAGCGTTGCCATATTGGTAGTCATTGTATTATTCATCCAAATGCAACTATTGGTGCGGATGGCTTTGGTTTCCGTCCAGATCCAGAAAGAGGATTGGTGAAAATTCCGCAAATTGGAAATGTTATTATTGGTAATGGTGTAGAAATTGGTGCGAATTCTTGTGTAGATAGAGGAAAATTTAGTTCAACTATCTTAGGTGATGGTTGTAAAATTGATAATTTAGTACAAATTGGTCACAATAGTAAATTGGGTAAATTTTGTATTATGGCAGGTAACTCTGGATTGGCAGGTTCTGTAACGTTAGGAAATGGCGTAATTATTGGAGGAAGTGCTTCCGTTAAAGACCATACTGTAATAGGGGATGGTGCTATAGTTGGTGCAGGTTCAGGTGTAACCGGTGATATCCCTGCAGGAAAAACAATGTTAGGCTATCCAGCAGTAGAAGCCAGAGATGCTTTAAAACAATGGGCAATTTTGAAAAGATTGGTAAGAGATGCTAATAAATAATTATAAAAAAAACCAGCTTTTGAAAGCTGGTTTTTTTTATTCTTCTAAAAGTACTTCTAAAATACTAATTGCGGCTTCGCTAATTTTTGTTCCAGGACCAAAAACCGCAACAGCTCCAGCATCGAATAAAAATTGGTAATCTTGCGCAGGAATTACACCTCCAACAATGACCATAATGTCTTCTCTGCCATATTTTTTTAGTTCTTCAATTACTTGAGGCACTAAAGTTTTGTGTCCGGCAGCTAATGAAGATACGCCTAAAATGTGTACATCATTTTCCACGGCTTGTTTGGCTGCTTCGGCAGGTGTTTGAAACAAAGGCCCAATATCTACATCAAAACCTACATCGGCATAACCTGTTGCGACAACTTTTGCACCTCTGTCGTGACCGTCTTGCCCCATTTTAGCAATCATAATTCTGGGTCTTCTACCTTCTTTTTTAGCGAATTCGTTGGCTAATTGTTTTGCTTTTTCAAAACTTTCATCATTTTTTATGGCTTTGCTATACACTCCACTTATCGATTTAATTTGCGCTTTATGTCGTCCAAAGACCACTTCTAAAGCATCACTAATTTCTCCTAAAGTTACTCTATTTCTTGCTGCCTCAACCGCCATGGCTAATAAATTACCATTTCCTGTTTTGGCGCATTCAGTTAAATCTTGTATGCTTTTTGCCGCTTTAGCGGAATCTCTTTTTGCTTTTATTTCAGCCAATCTTTCAACTTGTTGCTTGCGTACCATATCGTTATCAACATCTAAAATGTGTAACGGATCTTCTTTCTCTAAACGGTATTTGTTTACGCCGACAATAATATCTTGTGTACTATCAATTCGAGCTTGTTTTCGAGCGGCGGCTTCTTCAATTCGCAATTTTGGTATTCCTGCTTCAATGGCTTTGGTCATTCCGCCTAAGGCTTCTACTTCTTCAATTAAAGCCCACGCTTTTTCTGTGATTTCTGCCGTTAAGCTTTCCACATAATAACTTCCGGCCCAAGGATCTACTGTTTTACAAATTTTAGTTTCTTCTTGTAAAAAAATTTGCGTGTTTCTAGCGATTCTTGCCGAAAAATCTGTAGGTAAAGCTATAGCTTCATCTAAGGCATTTGTATGCAAAGATTGTGTACCACCAAAAGCAGCCGCTGCCGCTTCAATTGTAGTTCGAGCTACGTTATTGAATGGGTCTTGTTCGGTTAAACTCCAACCTGAAGTTTGACAATGGGTTCGTAAGGCTAATGATTTTTCATCTTTAGGGTTAAATTGTTTTAGCAATTTAGCCCAAAGCATTCTTCCCGCACGCATTTTTGCAATTTCCATAAAATGATTCATTCCGATAGCCCAAAAGAAAGATAGGCGAGGCGCAAATTCATCAATTTTCATCCCTGTAGATAATCCTGTTCGAATATATTCTAAACCATCTGCAAGTGTGTACGCCAATTCAATATCGGCAGTTGCACCTGCTTCTTGCATATGATATCCAGAAATGGAAATGGAGTTGAATTTCGGCATATTATTGCTCGTATATTCAAAAATATCGGCAATAATTTTCATAGAAGGCGTTGGTGGATAAATGTACGTATTTCGTACCATAAATTCCTTCAAAATATCGTTTTGTATGGTTCCAGCTAATTGGTTAGGGGTAACACCTTGTTCTTCTGCAGCAACAATATAGAAAGCCATTATAGGTAATACCGCGCCATTCATGGTCATAGAAACCGACATTTCGTCTAACGGAATTTGGTCGAAAAGAATTTTCATATCTTCCACCGAATCAATCGCTACACCTGCTTTTCCAACATCACCTTGAACACGAATATGGTCTGAATCGTATCCTCGATGTGTAGCTAAATCAAAGGCAACGGATAGCCCTTTTTGTCCAGCGGCTAAATTACGTCGGTAAAACGCATTACTTTCTTCAGCGGTTGAAAATCCGGCATATTGACGAATGGTCCAAGGTCGGCGTACGTACATGGTAGCGTATGGTCCTCGTAAGTTGGGTGCAAAACCCGCTCCAAAACCAATGTGTTCTAATCCTTCAATATCTTCTTCGGAGTAGATTTTTTTTAAATCAATGTTTTCGGCTGTGTGGAAGTTGGTTTGATTACTTTCAACTTTCGACTTTTGACTTTTGACTAATTGTATATGTTGTATGTTTTTTCTCAATTTAATATATGTTTAAATCGCTGTTTTGTGATGAATGACAAATTTGTTTTATTACTATTATGTTAAGATAAATGGTATAATGAACAAGATAAGGAAAAGATTTAAAAACGATAACTCTCGTGTTGTCATATCTATTTTGAAATAATAATGGATTATTTCTTATTCTATTTAAACATTCTTTAAAAGATTCATTAAATTTTATTCCTAATTGTCTATTAATATTTTTATACCAATTTAAAGATGATTTATAATCTTCTTTAGCTTCGTCAATAATAACAATCTTATATTTCATTCTCAATCTCATTTAAGAAATCATCAATATTTGTAACATTTTCTGGGTTTTTTAAATATTTTTCAGTTCTTTCTCTAACTTGATCTATTTGCCATTGCGGAATGGTGAAATCATTATTTTGAGAAGGTAAAATAATAACATCTACTTCTTCAGACATAAAATCTTCAGGAAGTGTAATGCTAATTTTATGGTTTTTTACCGTAACTGTTTGTCTAATTGCTTCCATAGTACTTTAATTTATATTCAAATATAATGAATTTTATGATTGAGAAATCGATTTTTAGATTGTCTCTTGTGCCAAACGTTCTTGTTCTACTTTTTCGGCTAAACGTTTTTCGATAATTGGTACAATTAACGTTTTTCTATCTTTAGTTTTAACGAAAGGAAACAATTCTAAATCGTGTTTCATTTTGTCGTTTGGATTTGGGTATTTGTTTGTCCCAAGTAATATTTCTTTACCAGAATTAAATAATTCTTGTTCTTTTTGGGCGCTTTCCGAAATTTTTCTTTGGATGGTTCCTTCAATTAATTGTGTAATAAAACCACCATGGGCTTCAATTTCTTTGAATACTTCTAAAGCTTTTTCAGCTAACTGTTCTGTTAAACTTTCTATATAATAGGCGCCATCTGACGGATTATTAACTTTATCGAAGTAACTTTCCTCTTTTAATATTAGTAACTGATTTCGTGAAATTCTATCGCCAAATTCATTATCTTTATGGTAAATGGCATCATAAGCTAAATTAGAAACCGCATTAGCACCGCCTAAAATAGCCGACATACATTCTGTTGTAGTGCGCAACATATTTACATTATAATCGTATAATGTTTTGTTGCGTTTTGTAGGTGTGGCTATGATGTGACAATCAAAATTATGGTTAAATACTGTAGCTAATGTTTTGAAAAGCAAACGTAAAGCACGAAGTTTGGCAATTTCAAAAAAGTAATTGGTTCCAAGGGCCACTTCAATCGTAATCGGTTGATTAATTGCTGAAATTCTATTGAAATATTCATTACAGTGTGCTAAAGTATATGCCAATTGTTGCACCATATTAGCACCAGAGTTTTGATAAATTCCAGCTTGAATATTTAAAAATGAACTACTTGATTTTTTTGAAATTTCATTTAGTTTTTGAAAATCAGAATTTAAATTTTCGAACCAATTTCCGTCTTTGCAAAGTTGACCAATAGGATCCACTTGAATGATGAAATTATAAGAATTAGTTGTAGCAAAATCATTTAATGATTTTACATATTCTGTTGAAATAAAAGGTAAATGGAAGTAATAAACTACATTCTCTAATGGCAAATTAGCCATAAGTTTTGCGATATCAATTTTGTCAGATTCTATTGTAAATAAAATACTTTCTGCTCCACGATTTAAGCTATCTTTTGCCTTTTTGTTAGACATTTGAATGTCGTGTACAAAAATTGGTTGCAAAATAGTAAATGCTGTAGTATTTGTATTTGAAGTATAGGTTGAAATAGTATCGTCTGAATGGTAAAAAGGTTTTACTTTTATTCCTTCTAAACTTTCCCAAATTAAGGTGTCATTATAATCTGCGCCTTTTAATTCAAATTGAATTTGTTGTTTCCATTGTTTAGATGAAACCGCATCAAAATCTTGAAATAATTGTGTTTTCATTGCTTTGTTTTTGATTTGAAAACTTATTTTTGAAGGTTACTTTTTTGCTTCAAGTAAACTGTCCTTTATTTTATCTTCTTCAAATTCTATGATGTAAATATCTTCGCTGTCTTTTTTCATAAAGTACTTTTCGCGAGCATATTTTTCCGTCATATTATCGTTTTTAAGATTTTTTATTTTAATACTATCCTTTGCAATTTCAGATTTGTAATATTCTTTATTATCGTTTAATTCATCAATTTGTTGATTTAAAAAACGATGTTCAAAATAGGAATAATTATCAAAAAATAGCATCCAAATAATGAAAGCAACAAGTGTTAAATAATATTTATTTCCTAAAAAGTTTAGCAAAGGAAATTTTTGTAGAAGGTTTTGAAATTTCTTAAACATTATTTTTCAATTCGTTGATTAATTACCGCTCGCACTACATCTATAGCAACTGTATTGTATTTATCATTTGGAATTATGATATCTGCAAATGCTTTAGTGGGTTCAATAAATTGATCGTGCATAGGTTTTAAAGTAGTTTGGTATCTTGTTATCACTTCTTCCATATCTCTACCTCTTTCTGCTATATCTCGTTTTAAGCGACGAATTAATCGTTCATCAGAATCCGCATGAACATATACTTTAATATCAAATAAATCACGAATTTCCGGATTAGTAAATATTAAAATTCCTTCTACAATCATTACTTTTCTTGGGTGCGTACTAATTGTATCCTCCGTTCTATTATGAGTGATAAAAGAGTAAATGGGTTGGTCTATTACTTGGCCCGCTTTTAAATCTTTTAAATGTGAAATCAACAAATCAAAATCAATGGCTCGTGGATGATCAAAATTAATTTTAGTACGTTCCTCGTAAGTTAAATTGTTAGTTTCTTTATAATAAGAATCCTGAGAAATTACGCCAACTTCAGTAGAAGGCAATTCGTTCATAATTTGATGTACAACTGTAGTTTTTCCACTACCAGTTCCGCCAGCAATACCAATGATAAGCATAAATAGTCTCTTTAATTTACACAAAGATAGAAATATATACTATAAAAAAAATTCTATCTTTAGAGAAAAGATAGAATTTAATTAATTTTTTTTAAAATGATTTAGTTATTGATTAATTGTAATAATTCATTTATTTTTTGAGGATTATTAAAAGCGCCGTTGAAAGAAGTTGTTACAGTTGCCGAACTATCGTCTTGTACACCTCGTGATGACACACAAAGATGTTTGGCATCAATAATAACGGCTACATCTTCGGTTTCTAATGCAATTTTTAAATCTTCGGCAATTTGCATCGTCAATCGCTCTTGAACTTGAGGACGTTTTGCATAATACTGAACAATTCTATTTAATTTAGATAAGCCAATTACTTTGCCAGAAGAAATATATGCTACATGTGCTTTACCAAAAATCGGTACAAAATGATGTTCGCAATTAGAATAAAAAGTAATATTTTTTTCTACCAACATTTGATTGTATTGGTATTTGTTCTCGAAAAGTGCCATTTTAGGTTTATTTTTAGGATTTAATCCTGAAAAAATTTCTTCTATGTACATTTTTGCCACTCGTTCTGGTGTCCCTTTTAAAGAATCGTCGGTCAAATCTAAATCTAATGCCTTCATGATTTCAGTAAAATGAAAGGCAATAATTTCTTTTTTTTCTGAATCCGATTTTGAAAACGCATCTGCTACCATTGGCGTTTCCAATGAAGTGTATAAATGATCGTTTCCTATATCATCTATAGATAAATTTGTTAGTATGTTGTCTTCAATCATAAAGTTTGATTTCATAAAGTTTATTTTGTTTAACAAAAGTAGTAAATAATTAAACAAAAAAGAATTATTTAGATAATTATTTTATTTATGGTTCTATAAGATAAATATATAAACATCTATTTTCGGCTAATTAGTTTGAATTGATATAAAAATTTAGTAGTAGGTTGATAATTTTATCAAAGACACAATTTGTCAAACAACAAGGGAAAAAGTAAAACAAAATAGCTGAATTTTTGTATAGGTTTTTTTGTAACAAAAAACATGTTTTTTATTTTGTAGTTTTATAAATTACACTATATTTGCACTCGCATTCACGGGGTGTAGCGTAGCCCGGTTATCGCGCCTGCTTTGGGAGCAGGAGGCCGCAGGTTCGAATCCTGCCACCCCGACAAAAGAGATTTTCGAAAGAGAGTCTCTTTTTTTGTTTTAATTTAAAACGGATTTGTATCTTTGAAATTCAAATTATTATTTCCAATGAAAAACTATTTATACTTAGTATTCCTTACAACTGCTTTGATTTCATGTACTTCAAAGCCTAAAAAAGAAGATATTGTAAAGTTAAATGGCTATTGGGAAATTGAGAAAGTAGTCTTTCCAGATGGAAATAAAAAAGCCTATCAAGTGAATGAATTTATTGATTATATTTCTTTAAAAAACTTAATAGGCATCCGTCAAAAAATAGCGCCACAACTTGATGGTACTTTTTTAAGAGGTGCATTACAGGATAAAATTAGGGTTATTGATAGTGCGGGTGGTTATTTTTTGAAAACCAATTCTAAATTTACCAAATGGGAAGAAAAAGTTATTTCAGTATCTGAAGACGAACTAGTTTTAGAAAATGAAACTAAAATTACATATTATTACAAGAAATTTATACCTTACGATAAAAGAAAATAAAAATGAAACGATTTAATGACGATTTTTCTATAGGTGATGTAATGAAAGAGTTTATGAAATCTACGAAGCTTGAAGCGGGTTTGGATGTTATAAAAGTTAAAGAAACCTGGTATAAAATGATGGGTCCGGCTTTTAAAAATTATACGGAACAAATTGAATTAAAAAGACAGACTTTGTGCGTTCAGTTAAATTCTTCTGTGGTAAAACAAGAGTTAGAATACGGAAAATCCAAAATCTTAATAATGCTAAACGAAGAATTAGGCAAAGATCTAATTAAAGAAATTGTCTTTAGATAGAAAAGGTAAAAGGTATAGGGTTTTAGGTAAAAGGTTAAAAAAAAGGTGATTTGAATTTCAAACCACCTTTTTTATACGAATTATTATTTTTAGAATTGCTCTCTTCCAGCGAAGTGGAAAGCACTTTCAATAGCTGCATTTTCATCTGAATCTGAACCGTGAACGGCATTTTCTCCAATGGAAGTAGCATATTTTTTACGGATGGTTCCTTCAGCAGCATCTGCTGGATTTGTAGCGCCAATTAAAGTTCTAAAATCTTCAACTGCATTATCTTTTTCTAAAATTGCAGCAACAATTGGTCCACGTGTCATAAATTCTACTAATTCACCGAAGAAAGGTCTTTCTGAGTGCACCGCATAAAATTTCTGAGCATCTGCTACAGTTAATTGCGTTAATTTCATAGAAACGATTCTGAAACCGCCTTCTGTAATCATGTTTAAAATTCCACCAATGTGTCCGTTTTCAACACCATCTGGTTTAATCATTGTAAATGTTCTATTTGTAGCCATTTTTCTTAATTTTTTTTGCAAAGGTACTATTTAATTCTAAACCGTAAAAGTGTTTTTTGTAAATCAAAAGAGTTTTATAAAGAAATTAACTTGAATTGTGTTTCTAAAGGATTGGATTGAGAAATAATTTCATTTACAAATTGGTCAGAATAAAACGCACTAAAATTACTTTTTCGTTCTTGTAAACTTCCATTTGGAAATAATTGATTCTGTAAGTCGGTTATACGTGCTGTTTTTTCAAGATGCACACGTTTTTCGGCTTTTAATAAACGTTTTTCTAAGTTTTCTAATCCTTTTAATTGCTTCGCTTCTTGTGCTTTAACGGCACCAATAAATGATTTGTCAGTTTGTTCTGCGATTTTTAGTAATTCAGAAAACTGTTTTTTTATCGTTTCTTTTTGTTCCGAAAAATCAATTTTAATATTCGAAAATTCTTTGGTTTTTTGATTTACTAATTCGTGTTGCTTGAGAAATAATTCTGGAAAAGAAATTTCTAATTTTTTCATTTTTAATGCCTGCTTTTTTGTAGCAATTACAAATGAATTTCGTAACATTAAAATAGGAAATGTTACCTTTTGAGTTTCAAAATTATTTTTCAATTCCAACCAATATGCTATTTCGCCACCACCTCCAATATAGGCTAAATTCGGTAAAATAACTTCTTGATATAAAGGTCTTAAAATGACGTTTGGACTAAATTTTTCCGGTGAATTTTCAATCAATTTTCTAATTTCTGATTCTGTAAATTGAATTTCTGTATTGTTAACTTTGTAAATATTGTTTTCAAAAATAATTCGTTCACGTAAATTATCATCAATGTAAAACAAATTGATTTCTCTCGGATTTACTTGAACGGAGTAATTTTTTAATTGATTTATTGTTTTAGAAACAGTTGTAAATGAATTCCGATGCAATAATTCATCTTTTATATATGGTGCAAAAAGTGCTTTCAGATTTGTATCATCTCCATCAATAATTACTAAACCCGCAGATTTAAAAAGTTCATTGGCTAAAAAGCGAGTAGCATCCGCTAAATTAGTATGCTCTAAATAAGATTTATGAAATAATTCTTTTAAATGTTCTGCAGTTTCACCAAGACCAATTGCTTTAGAAAATTCCACAAAAGCTTGCTCTAAACCATCAGTTGCTAATCTTCCAACAGGTCCAAAACTATCTTTTTCCCATTTTATTTTTTGGTGATTCAAATGGAAATGATTTATTTCTTCAAAATCGTGGTCTTCAGTAGCCATCCAATATACAGGCACAAAATTATAATCTGAATAGTTTTGTTTTAATTGCTTACATAAATTAATAGTGGAAGCAATTTTATAAATAAAATAAGCCGGTCCTGAAAATAAATTTAATTGATGACCGGTAGTTATAGTAAATGTTTTATCGGATTTTAGTAATGCAATATTAGCTTGAATTGCTTGTGAAATCGGGAAGTTTGTATTTTGATTGATTAATGCCTCTACTAAAATTAAACGATTTTCTGTACTATAATTTTTAGTTTTCTCCTCTATTTGAGCACCAAAATTCTCTATTCGAGGAAAACGATGGTATAGCGCTTGTATTTCTGGTTTTTCATCTAAATAATCCACAATTAGTTTAGAAAAATAACCCGATTTTTGATACGAAATACAATCTGTTGGCATAATTTTTTTTACAAAAATAATCATTTTTCGCCATCTACAATTAATTTTTATCTTTGTAAAAACATTTCACCTTGTCAAACCTTCTTTTAATTACGCCTCCTTTTACTCAATTGAATACGCCATATCCCGCAACGGCTTATATCAAAGGGTTTTTAAATACGAAAAGCATTTCCGCTTTTCAAATGGATTTAGGTATCGAAGTGATATTAGAATTGTTTTCAAAAAAAGGGTTAAGCCCCCTAACCCCAAAAGAGGGAATTGAGCGGTTATCTGAAAACTCGCAAAGAATTCTTTCGCTTTGGAATGACTACATCACTACAATCGATGCTGTAATTGCTTTTCTTCAAGGTAAAAATCCAACGTTAGCACGTCAAATATGTAGTGGTCATTTTTTGCCTGAAGCGTCTCGTTTTAATCAATTAGACGATATGGAATGGGCATTTGGAAATATGGGTATGCAAGACAAGGCGAAACATTTAGCTACCTTGTATTTAGAAGATATTTCTGATTTTATTGTGGAATGCGTAGATGAAAATTTCGGATTTAGTCGCTATGCTGAACGATTGGGTAGAAGTGCCAATTCATTCGATGAATTATACACAGAATTACAAAACGAAACCACGCATATAGATAAAATTACACTTAAAATTTTAGAAGAAAGGGTTCAGGAAGCTCAACCGAATTTAGTGCTGATTTCAGTGCCTTTTCCAGGAAATTTATATAGCGCTTTCCGATGTGCACAATTTATTAAATCATATCACCCATCGGTGAAAATAGCTATGGGTGGTGGTTTTCCAAATACAGAATTAAGAAGCGTAAAGGACAAAAGAGTGTTTGAGTTTTTCGATTTTATTACGCTTGATGATGGCGAATTACCTGTAGAATTATTAATTTCCAACATTCAAAATCCAAATTCCAATGAATTTAAACGTACCTTTTTATTAGAAAAAGAGGAAGTTGTATATAAAAATAACAGTACAAAATCAGATTATAAGCAATCAGAGGTAGGTACACCAGATTATTCAGATTTATTTTTGGATAAATACATTTCTGTAATTGAAATGGCCAATCCAATGCATAGTTTATGGAGCGATGGGCGTTGGAACAAACTTACAATGGCGCACGGCTGTTATTGGGGAAAATGTACCTTTTGTGATGTTTCGTTAGATTATATAAAAATTTATGAGCCTATTGCAGCAAAAATTCTTGTGGATAGGATGGAAGAACTGATTCTTCAAACTGGTGAAACCGGTTTTCATTTTGTAGATGAAGCGGCACCACCCGCTTTAATGCGTGAAGTGGCTTTGGAACTTCTTAAACGCAAATTGGTAGTTACTTGGTGGACAAATATTCGCTTCGAAAAAAGTTTTACGAAAGATTTGTGCATTTTGTTAAAAGCTTCGGGTTGTATTGCGGTTTCTGGAGGATTAGAGGTGGCTTCAGATAGATTGTTAGAATTAATAAAAAAAGGGGTAACGGTGGAACAAGTAGCAAAAGTTACACATTATTTTACCGAAGCTGGAATTATGGTTCATGCTTATTTGATGTACGGGTATCCTACACAGACTATTCAAGAAACCGTGGATAGTTTGGAAATGGTGCGACAATTATTTCAAATAGGTACTATTCAATCTGGTTTTTGGCATCAATTTGCTATGACAGCACATTCTCCTGTAGGATTAAATCCGGACGAATTTGGCGTAATTCCTCAGCAAAATGAAATTACTTTTGCGAATAACGACATTCAGTTTAAGGATAAAACAGGTATCAATCACGATAAGTTTAGTTTTGGCTTAAAAAAATCGTTATTCAATTATATGCATGGGATGTGTTTTGATTATGATTTGCAAGCGTGGTTTGATTTTAAGATCCCAAACACTAAAATAGCACCAGATTTCATAGAAAATGCCATTTTTGAAACTACAGATTTTTCGTTAAAACCAGCTGCTAAAATCATTTGGATAGGTAATTTACCTATTGTGGATTATTTTACAAAATCAAAAAAAGGACATACTTGGGAAATGGCGAAGTTGTCGTTTCATTTTAAAACGGAAACAATTGAAATTTCATTAGAAAAAAACCAAGCAAATTGGTTAGTAAAAACCATAAAATCACTTTCAAACCAATCACTTTTATTAAAAGATATTAAAATAGACTTCGAATCTCAGTTTGAAGATTTTGAATTGTTTTGGTTTTCAAAACAAATAAGTTTATTGCGAAATTCTGGTTTGTTAGTACTTTAAAATAGATTTTTATATGGAGTTTTTTTAGACCTGTCAGGTCTAAAAATTTAAAGAATAAAATCTAATATTTTTATTACTGAGTATTTAATTTTGAAATGATTTTTCAAAATTATATTGTAGAACTAAACCAACTTCTTCGTTTGTATGGTTAATTAAAGCACTAAATAAATTATTATTAATAAATGAATAATAAATTTCTTGTGTTAATAAATACACATCATCTTTTTCTCTATAAATTTTCACTTTTATTTTGTAAAAGTTGTGTTCTCCTAATCTAAGGTCTGATTTAGTTAATTCAAATTTTAATCCTTTAATAGCAGAATATGTTTCTATTAATAGTTTTTCGCAAAATAATTTATGCTCTTCTAGTGTAATTTTTTTTGTTCCAACTAAAGTTTCTAGACTGCAATTGAAATAATTATATTTATTAAGTTGAAATCCTATTAATTGAGGAGGATGTCTATTAATAGCAATACCTTCAGTAGTTTCTTTTTTAATAGCCTCGTATCCTTTTTTTTCTAATTCTTCAATTCTTTCTTTTTTTATTAATTCATAACCTTCAGGAATTGTTATTTTCCAATCAAAAAGATTACAAATATATACTCCATTTTCAATTTTTCCGTTTTCAATCGTTTCAACTTTTGATCCAATAATTTCTTGATTTTTTACTTGAGTAAAAACTAAGTTTGATGAAATTATTATTAGAATAGTAATTAAGTTTTTCATTTTTTCATTTTTTTTGCCACATTCTCAAATTCTAGCCTAACTAAACCGTCATCGTCGATTTTTGTAAGTGTAATTTCGTGTAAGGTATTGGCTAATTCTGGGTTCCAAGGCGTTTTTACTTTCACGTAGTTTTCTGTAAAACCTGTAATATATCCTTCTTTATTTTCGTTTTCAAATAGTACTGTACGCGTGGTGCCAATTTGACTTTCATAAAACGCTCTTCGTTTTTTTACGGATAGGCCACGTAACATTTTACTGCGTTTGCTTCTTACATTGGCTGGAACAACGCCTGGCATATTGGCGGCTTCCGTATTGTCGCGCTCACTGTAGGTAAACACGTGTAAATACGAAATGTTCATTTCATTTAAATAATTGTACGTTTCTAAAAAGTGTTCGTCGGTTTCGCCAGGAAATCCAACAATTACATCCACACCAATACACGCATGTGGCATTACTTCTTTAATTTTATTTACGCGTTCCGTATAAATTTCACGTTGGTAACGACGCTTCATTTTCCCTAAGATTTCATTGCTACCACTTTGTAGCGGAATATGAAAATGCGGCACAAACGTTCTACTTTTACTAACAAATTCTATAGTTTCGTTTTTTAGTAAATTAGGCTCAATGCTTGAAATTCTGAGTCTTTCAATGCCTTCCACTTGGTCTAATTCTTGTACCAATTCTAAAAACGTATGTTCGTGTTTTTTGTTACCAAATTCGCCTTTGCCGTAATCGCCGATGTTTACACCAGTTAATACAATTTCTTTAATATTTTGCTCTGAAATTTCTTTGGCGTTTTTCAAAACATTTTCCAACGCATCACTTCTCGAAATCCCACGCGCTAAAGGAATCGTACAATAGGTACATTTATAATCGCAACCATCTTGCACTTTTAGGAATGCACGGGTTCTGTCGCCAATAGAATAACTGCCTACATAAAAATCGGCTTCTTCAATTTCGCAACTGTGTACTTCGCCCATATCGTTTTTTGATAGGTCGTTAATGTAATCGGTAATTTTAAATTTTTCTGTAGCACCCAAAACCAAATCTACACCATCAACTGCGGCTAATTCTTCAGGTTTTAGTTGGGCGTAACAGCCTACGGCGGCAACAAAAGCTTTGTCGTTTAGTTTCATCGCTTTTTTTACCACTTGTTTAAACTGCTTATCGGCATTTTCTGTTACCGAACACGTGTTAATTACGTAAATATCAGCTACTTCTTCAAAATCCACTCTATCAAAACCTTCGTCATTGAAGTTTCTAGCAATTGTTGAGGTTTCCGAAAAATTTAGTTTACAACCTAGTGTATAAAACGCTACTTTTTTTCTATCAGACATACTTGTTTTCTTTGGGCGTGCCCTTTCAGGTCTTACTATCCGTTACAATCTTTTTTAAATGTTGCCTTCGAGAACCTCAGGAAACTTTTAAAAAGGATTTCGATTCTTATCACTCACGCAAATCGGATACAAAATTACGTAGATTTTTCTTAAGTAATAAATCTTTTAGTATCAGATTTTTAGTTAAAGGGGTTTCAAAATAAAAAATAATGGTATTTTGTTTGCAGTATTGGGTAATAGTATTATATTTGCACCCTGAAATAAAAACATAATTAACAAAAGGTTATAAGGCGTTTACACCTTTTTATTGTAAAAAGCCGCGGAACAAATTATAATCATACATTTAAAGATTTACAAAATGAGAAAAGGAATTCACCCAGAAAACTACAGATTAGTCGCTTTTAAAGACATGTCTAACGATGATGTATTCATCACAAAATCAACTGTTGAAACTAAAGAAACTATCATGCACGAAGGTGTGGAGTATCCAGTTTTCAAAATGGAGATTTCAAGAACGTCTCACCCTTTTTACACAGGTAAATCTAAACTTATTGATACTGCAGGTCGTATCGATAAATTCAAAACTAAATACGCTAAATTTGAAAAAAAATAATTTCAAATTATTAAATAATAACAAACCTCGAATGTATTCGGGGTTTTTTTATTTTTATTAGTCAAATTTCTTTGTAAATTTGAATCGTTAAGTTTTCATTAAACCTTTTAAACTTTTTCAATGAACTATATACTTTTTGATGGACCACATCGTAATGCTTTGTTGCCATTTACCTTTACAAGGCCTGTTGCTGATATTCGCATTGGAATATTAACCATTCGTGAAAAATGGGAAAAACAGTTGGGTTCTACCACAACATCTATTACAGAAGACTATTTGTCAGAAAAATGGCCAATGGTTGAAATGGAAAACAACGTGATGATTAATGCCTCATTTTTACCAAATGATATTTTGGTAGCCATGATTAAGAATTTGGAATACAAGCAAGCGATTTTTCAAGAAGAAGAAGTAGTAGCATTTTTTGCTAAAGAAGGTGAAGATGTCGATTTTGATAGTTTTGAAGTTATTGAATTCTCAAACGATTGCATCAAAATAGAAAACACTTGGGATATTTTTCAAAAAAACGAGGTGGCCATTCGTGAAGATTTCGAATTGTTAACAGAAGATCGATTTTCACAACCGATACCTAAATCGGTAAATGTAATTGCTCCAGAAAATATTTTCATTGAAGAAGGCGCAAAATTAGAATTTGTAACCTTAAACGCATCAACAGGTCCTATTTATATTGGTAAAAATGCTGAAATAATGGAAGGTTCTGTTATTCGAGGTCCTTTTGCTTTGTGTGAGTCGGGTAGAGTGAAATTAGCTACAAAAGTATATGGTGCTACTACTGTTGGACCTCATTCTGTAATTGGTGGTGAAGTAAATAATTCGGTTTTGTTTGGGTATTCAAATAAAGGACACGATGGATTTTTAGGAAATGCTGTTTTAGGTGAATGGTGCAATATTGGTGCCGATAGCAATAATAGTAACTTAAAAAACAATTACGAAGAAGTCAAATTGTGGAGCTACGAAACAGAAAATTTTGCTAAAACGGGTTTGCAATTTTGCGGATTAATGATGGGCGACCACAGCAAATGCGGAATTAATACTATGTTTAATACAGGTACTGTTGTTGGTGTAAGTACTAATATTTTTGGAGCAGGATTTCCAAGAAATTTTGTACCCAGTTTCAGTTGGGGTGGAGCAAGTGGTTTCACAACCTATTTAACCAAAAAAGCGTTTGAAACCGCTAAAATTGTAATGGCAAGAAGAAATGTTGAATTCTCAGAGGAAGATACTAAAATTTTAGAACACGTTTTTGAACAAACAAAAAAATATAGAAAAGAGTAAAAAAAACGCAGTTTCATGATTTTGAAACTGCGTTTTTTTATTTGGTCTAATTATTATTTTATAAATCAAATCCCATATTTACGCCTAATTTATCGGCAATAATTCGAGCGATTTTACTTCTTAATTCTGGAATTTTTACGCTATTAGTCACTTCACTTGTAAACGCGTACATTAGTAATGCTTTGGCTTCTTTTTTACCAATTCCACGTTGCTGCATATAAAACATAGCAGTTTCGTCTAGCTGTCCTATGGTACAACCGTGTGAGCATTTTACATCATC
This sequence comes from Flavobacteriia bacterium, assembly GCA_004293045.1. Classification (GTDB taxonomy): domain Bacteria; phylum Bacteroidota; class Bacteroidia; order Flavobacteriales; family Flavobacteriaceae; genus Flavobacterium. Next base: position 17,981 of record RDXY01000017.1, read on the forward strand.
TGCGAAAATTTCTAATTGGGGTTTCGCATTAATAGTCGCTTTATCACTTAATAATATATTATTATTTTGCTGAAAAGCATCAGTTTTTTGCGCTTCTTTTTCTACGAAAATTTTACCATTAAAAACACCAGTTGCGCTTCCGTCCAAAATAGTTTTATAATTTTGATGACTTTCACAATTTGGCGTGGCGTGCTGCACTAAAGTATAATGGTCAACGTGTTGTTTGTCGCCAATAATAGTAATGCCTTTTAAAGTAGAATCAATATGTTCGCCTTGATGGTAGAAGTTTAAATTATTTCTAGTAATATTTCCTCCAAAAGAGAACGTATGAACAGAAACATGACTGTCTTGTTTTTGAGCAATGTATGTATTGTCAATTAAATTTGCAGTTTGTAAATCATTTTGTACTTTGTAATAATCAACAATGGCACGTTTTTGAGCAAAAATTTCTGAAACTGAATTCGTTAAAACGGGATTGCTATTTAAACTCTGGTGACGTTCTACAATTTGTACATGTGCGTTTTCGCCCACAATTATTAAATTTCGAGGCTGTGTCATTAGAGCAGCTTCAGAACCAGTAGTAAAATATAAAATTTCAATTGGTTTGTCAACTACTTTGCTCTTTGGAATATTAATATACGCACCTTCTTGAGAAAAAGCGGTGTTTAATGACGTTAGACTATCTTCTAAATTCGCAATTTTGTTAAAATATTCGTCAATGTACATTTTGTATTTTGGCTTGTTTAAGGCCGAAGACATTAAGCAAACATCTAAACCATCATGTGTAGTGGAGGATAAATGTGAACTGAATTTCCCGTCAATAAATACTACTTTATACGTATCTACTTCATTTAGGAAGTATTTTTTTACATCAGCAAATTCTACTGTATTTTCTTTTTTAGGAAATACACTAAAATCATTTTTTAAAATAGCATTTAACGAGGTATATTTCCAGGCTTCCTCTTTTTTAGTAGGGAATCCTTTATTCTCAAAGTGTTTTATAGCTGAAGTTCTTATGTCGTGTAAATCATTGTTTACATCAGCAATTTTTTCTTCAAACGCCATAAAAGACGATAGTATTTTTTCTTTTAATTCCATAATTTATGTTTATGGTTTATGGTTTTTAGTTTATGGCTGCGAGAACAATAAACAATAAACTACAAACAATTATACCAATTCGTTTTTTATCCAATCGTATCCTTTTTCTTCTAATTCTAAAGCTAAAGAGGCATCGCCTGATTTTACAATTTTTCCGTCCATTAACACGTGTACAAAATCTGGAACTATGTAATCAAGTAATCTTTGGTAGTGAGTAATCACTAAAACCGCGTTAGTTTCATTTTTTAGTTTATTTACTCCATTTGCTACAATTCGCAAGGCATCAATATCTAATCCAGAATCTGTTTCGTCAAGAATGGCTAATTTTGGTTCTAACATGGCCATTTGAAAAATTTCATTTCGTTTTTTTTCTCCACCAGAAAAACCTTCGTTTAGAGAACGAGATAAGAATTTTCTGTCTATTTCTAATAATTCTGATTTTTCACGTATTAATTTTAGCATTTCATTAGCAGGCATATCCTCTTGTCCACGTGCTTTACGTGATTCATTAATAGCTGTTTTCATGAAATTCGTTACCGAAACACCAGGTATTTCAACAGGATATTGAAAAGATAAGAAAACGCCTTTATGAGCTCTTTCTTCAGGAGCTAATTCTGAGATGTCTTCCCCTTCTAAAATAATTTCGCCTGCAGTAACGTTATAATTTTCGTTTCCAGCAATTATAGACGAGAGGGTACTTTTTCCGGCACCATTTGGTCCCATAATCGCGTGAACTTCTCCCGCTTTTACTTCTAAATTAATTCCTTTTAATATTTCTTTGTCTTCTACTGAAGCGTGTAAATTTTTAATTTGTAACATGGTATGAATGTGTTTTTATTCTGATTTATATTTTGATTATCCTACGGAACCTTCTAAACTAATTTCTAATAATTTTTGAGCTTCCACTGCAAATTCCATTGGTAATTTATTTAAGACTTCTTTACTGAAACCATTGACAATTAAGGCGATTGCTTTTTCGGTAGGAATACCTCTTTGGTTGCAATAAAACACTTGATCTTCTCCAATTTTTGAGGTGGTCGCTTCGTGTTCTATTTTGGCACTTGTATTTTTACTTTCGATATATGGAAAGGTGTGTGCACCGCAATTATTACCCATAAGTAAACTATCACATTGCGAAAAATTTCGTGCCTGGTCAGCGTTTTTACTAATTTGAACCAATCCACGGTAACTGTTTTGTGATTTTCCAGCCGAAATTCCTTTTGAAATAATGGTTGACTTGGTGTTTTTACCTAAATGAATCATTTTTGTTCCCGTATCTGCTTGCTGGAAATTATTTGTAACGGCAATAGAGTAGAACTCGCCAATAGAATTATCCCCTTTTAAAACACAAGATGGGTATTTCCAAGTTACGGCAGAACCTGTTTCCACTTGTGTCCATGATATTTTTGCGTTTTTCTCACAAAAACCTCTTTTGGTTACAAAATTAAATACTCCACCTTTTCCTTCTTTATTTCCTGGATACCAGTTTTGAACGGTTGAATATTTTATTTCAGCATCATCTAATGCAATTAATTCTACAACCGCAGCATGTAATTGATTTTCATCACGACTTGGAGCCGTACATCCTTCAAGGTAAGAGACGTAACTTCCTTCATCGGCAATTACTAAAGTTCTTTCAAATTGCCCTGTTCCTCCTTGGTTAATTCTAAAATATGTTGATAATTCCATAGGACATTTCACACCTTTTGGAATGTAACAAAAACTTCCATCAGAGAAAACGGCTGAATTTAATGCGGCGTAAAAATTATCTTTTTGCGGTACAATAGTTCCTAAATACTTTTTAACCAACTCAGGATGTTCTTGTATAGCTTCTGATATAGGGCAAAAAATAATACCTTTTTCGCCTAATGTTTTTTTGAATGTAGTGGCTACCGAAACAGAATCAACAACAATATCCATTGCTACATTATTCATTTTTTTCTGCTCGTCAATAGAAATTCCCAATTTTTTGTACATTTCTAATAATTCTGCATCCACATCATCTAATGTTTTATTTGGATCCGATTTTTTTGGCGCCGAATAATAAGCAATCGCTTGAAAATCGGGTTTTGTGTACTTAACATTTGCCCATTCAGGTTCTTCCATTTCTTTCCAAGCGGCGAATGCTTCTAAACGCCAATCGGTCATCCATTGTGGTTCATTTTTCTTTTTAGAAATCGCACGCACAATGTCTTCATTTAAGCCAATAGGAAACGTTTCCGATTCTAATTCAGTATAAAATCCGTATTCGTATTCTTTATTTTCTAATTCGACTTTTAAATCGTCTTCTGTATATTTACTCATTTTAATAATTTAAAGATTTAATAATTTAAAGATTGAAAAATTCTCTAAACTCATTAATCATTTATTTTGTATTTAATTTAGTGCTTAAATATTTTATGAAATTTGAAATATTCTGAGAAATTTCAATTGTCAGATTTAAACTTTTCTGTATTTCATCTTCAGAACAAAATTCTAATTCTTTTGCTAAAATTAGCATATTTCTTACTTCAGCACAACTTCCCTTTGCTATTTTTAAAAATCTTACAAATTGCTTATTATTGTTATATTCTGATCCTTCTGCAATATTATTCGTTATTGAAACTACAGCTCTTTTTATTTGATCTTTAAAACTATATTCCTTATCTAATGAAGTATTGTTTGCTAAACTAAAAATTAGTTTCGTTAATATTACTCCCTTTTTGTGTACCTCAAAATCCTCAAAAGATTTTGTCATAATCTTTAAATCTTTAAATTTTTTAATCTTTTGATTTAAAGCGAAAAACTTTCCCCACACCCACACGTTCTTTGTGCATTTGGATTGTTAAAAACAAATCCTTTTCCGTTTAAGCCTCCTGAGAATTCTAAAATAGTTCCAGCTAAATACAAAAATGATTTTTTTTCAACAGCAATTTTAACATTACTGTCTTCGAAAACTTTATCATTTTCGCCCAATTCTTTATCAAATTTTAATTCATAAGAAAGTCCAGAACAACCACCACTTTTTACCCCAACGCGAACATAATCAGTAGCAGCATCAAAACCTTCTTCCTTCATCATGTCAATTATTTTTTTACTTGCAGATTCAGATACTTTTATCATAACTTAGTAATTAATTATATTTGTTTCGAATTCCTTATTTTGATTTTGTCTAAATTAACTCTGCAAAGATAAACCTAAAAATACTTTTTACAAGGTTTGATAACATTTTTATAACTTATATTTTCATAGTTTTCTTTTATTGAAATTTTTGTAATTTGGCAAAAAATATTAATCATGAAATTATATCCAATAGAGGCAGGAAATTTTAAGTTAGACGGCGGCGCTATGTTTGGCGTGGTTCCCAAAACCATATGGAATAAAACCAATCCGGCTGATGCCAATAATTTAATAGATATTGCTGCCAGATGTTTACTAATTGAAGATGGAAATAAACTAACATTAATAGATACCGGTATGGGTAATAAACAATCGGATAAGTTTTTTGGCTATTATTCGCTTTGGGGTGATGAAAGTTTGGATGCTTCTTTGGCTAAATTTGGATTTCATAAAGATGATATTACAGATGTTTTTATGACCCATTTGCATTTTGATCATTGTGGTGGTTCTGTAAATTGGAATAAAGATAAAACAGGTTATGAAGTAGCATTTAAAAACGCTAATTATTGGACAAATAAAAACCATTGGGAATGGGCAACTCAACCTAATTCTCGTGAAAAAGCTTCTTTTTTGCATGAAAATATTTTACCCATGCAAGAAAGTGGCCAGTTGAAATTTATTAATCGTACCGAGGGTGATTTCATAGCTACTTCAGAATTAGATTTTGGCATCTTTTTTGCAGATGGTCATACCGAAAAACAAATGCTTCCACATATTCATTATAAAGGAAAAACCATTGTTTTTTGTGCCGATTTATTAGCTACAGCTGGGCATATTCCTATTCCGTATGTTATGGGGTACGATACAAGACCGCTTTTAACAATGGACGAAAAAGCAAAATTTATGAATGCAGCTGCAGAAAATAATTATTACTTATTTTTAGAGCACGATGCCCATAATGAAATAATAACCGTAGAAAAAACAGAAAAAGGAGTACGATTAAAAGACGTTTTTACATGCAACGACATTTTATTATGAATTATTTTTTAGGAATTTTAGCCTTTGCCTGTGTAGCAGCATGCCAAAACAAACCTTTGGAAAACAAACCAAAAGTTTCAATTTTAGAAAAAGAAAAAAAAGAGATTTGTAAAACCAGCGGAACATTTTCCGAATTGGTATTAGAACGAAGAATTCATGCCATTGATCCTTTAATAAAGGAGGAAAAAGATGTATACGATGTGGATATTTATTCACCTAAATCGGCAATTTATTCAAAAGATGGTACTAAATTTTATGTAAATTCATTAGAAGGCTATGCAACAGTTGTGTACGATGCCAACTCTTTTAAAAAAATAAAAACTATTAAATACCATTTTTCAGATAAAAACAAACATTTATTTAAAAACAACGAAAATACAGCGTTTGATTATCAATTTAAACAGAAAAAAGATAATTTTAATCATTTTTTTGGCAAACCAGTAGAAAGTTGCTTGTCGCATGATGGAAAGTTTTTGTGGGTTACTTTTTATAGACGAGATTTTGATGAAAATGCCGAATCTCCATCAGCAGTTGCGATAATTAACACAGAAACCGACGAAATTTGTAGAGTAATCCCTTCTGGGCCATTGCCTAAAATGATTGCCTGCTCACCAGATAATAAATTTATCTCGGTTACTCATTGGGGTGATAACACAGTGGGTATAATTGACATTTCGTCTAATAATGTTATGGATTTTAAGTATGTTTCGCACATTGAAGTTGATGAACGTTTAACAATGAATTATGCAAATGGACAAAAAGTAAATAGAGATAACGACTGCGGAAATTGTCTTCGTGGCACTGTTTTTTCACCAGATGGAAAGTATATTTTTATAGCAAAAATGGGAGGAAATGGCATTGCAGTTATTAAAACAAAAACCTTTAAATATATAGGAACAATTACGGGTTCTAAAGGAAATTTAAGACATATAATTATAAATAATGATGACTTAATTTTAAGTTCAAACAAACACGGTGTGGTACAAAAAGCAAAACTTTCCGAACTATTAGAACTTCCATTTGAAAATGAAAAAACCCTATTAAATTATCCAAATTGGCAAACCGTAAATGTTGGCTTTGGTGCAAGAACAATTGAAGCAACTAAAGACGGAAAATATATTTTTGCATGTGTAAACAACGAATGTAAAGTAGTAGTAATAGACGCCCAAGAAATGAAAGTAATTGCAAGTAAGGATGTATCTAAATTTCCAGTAGGAATGGCAATTTCGCATGATGGAACACAATTAATTGTAACTTCGCAAGGAAAAGATAGCGTGCTTCAAAGTGGAAATGCTGTTTCTATATTTAAAATAAAATATGAATAATTGTAACAATATATACAAATAATAAACTAATTAAAATAAAATTAAAAATATGAAAAATTTATTTAACCCTTTATATCTATCATTGGCATTAGCAATAGTATTATCTGGATGTGGTTCAGCTAAAATGGTTTCAACTCCAGTTGAGAATATTGATAAAATGCCATTAAAAACAACTCCTTTAAAAGAAAAAGATTTGCAACGTTGGAGTCATTTAGATTTAGTGAAAGATACGGTGCCAGGTATGAGTGTAGATAAAGCTTATGCTGAGGTATTAAAAGGTAAAAAAGGGACAAAAGTTATCGTTGGAATTGTAGATTCTGGTGTAGATATTAATCACGAAGATTTAAAATCAGTTATTTGGACCAATCCAAAAGAAATTCCTGCAAATAATATTGATGATGATAAAAATGGATATGTTGATGATGTACATGGTTGGAATTTTTTAGGAGATGCTATTCATGAGCAATTAGAAATGACTCGTATTGTAAAAAGAGGCTCCAATACTCCAGAATATGCTAAAGCGAAAGCTAGATTAGACGAAGAGCTTAAAGGTTTACAACAAGATAAGCAACAATTAGATATGATTTTAAACGCTGAAAAGGCTATTAAATCATATCTAAAAAAAGATGATTTTACTTTAGAAGAAGTTAAAAAAATTGAAACTAAAGATCAAAGTTTATTACAAGCTAAAGCGATGTTTTCTCAGTTTTTAACTGGTATGACTAAATCGGAATTTGATAAAGAAATTATTGATTATAAAGACCATGTTTATGGGCAATTAAATTATAATTTGAATGTAGAATATGATGGTAGAAAAATAGTTGGTGACAATCCAGATGATATTAATGACAGAAAATACGGTAATAATAATGTGGTAGGCCCAGAGCCAAAAGAAGCAAAACATGGTACGCACGTAGCAGGTATTGTGGCTCAGGTAAGAGGGAATAAAAAAGGTGGCGATGGTGTAGCCGCTTCAGTGGTAGAAATTATGGCCGTTAGAGCAGTACCAGATGGTGATGAGTACGATAAGGATATTGCTTTAGGTATCCGATATGCCGTTGACAATGGTGCTAAAGTTATCAATGGTTCTTTTGGAAAATATTTCTCTCAAAATAAAGAATTAGTGATAGAAGCTATAAAATATGCAGAATCTAAAGATGTACTTCTAGTAATTGCGGCAGGAAATGAATCGTACGATTTAGATGTGACTAATAAATATCCAAATGATACGTATGACGGTTCTCCTGAATTTGCTAAAAACGTTTTAATTATTGGTGCACTTACTCCAGATTATGGGTCTAAAATGGTAGCTTCTTTTTCAAATTACGGAAAAAATAATGTAGATATTTTTGCACCAGGTGAAAAAATATACGCCACTACTCCTTTAAATACCTACGAATATTTACAAGGTACATCAATGGCTTCTCCAAATGTGGCGGGTGTAGCAGCATTAATTCGATCTTACTACCCAAGTTTAACCGCTATTGAGGTGAAACAAATAATTATGGAAAGTGGTACATCGTTAAAAAATATGATTTCTGTTGGTGAAGATAATAATAAAGCCATTTTTTCTGAAATTTCTAAATCCGGAAAAATAGTAAACGCCTATAACGCCTTACTTTTAGCTGAAAAAATGACAAAAAAATAATTAATTTATAACATATAGTAACCACAAAGAGATACGAACTCGTTTTATCTTTGTGGTTTTCTTATTTAAGTCAATAATTACAAATGAAAAATACAATAAATCACTTTTTACTTCTTTTAACAGGAATTTCTTTGGCACAAAACCATCCAAACTCAGGATATTGGCAACAACATGTTGATTATAAAATGAATGTGAATATGGATGTGAAAAAATATCAATATAAAGGAACACAAGAATTAGTATACACAAATAATTCACCAGATACATTAAAAAAGGTTTTCTTTCATTTGTATCCAAATGCGTTTCAGCCAGGAAGTGCTATGGATATGCGTTTACAAACTATTTCAGATCCAGACAAACGTATGGTTCGTAAATTTACAAAAGATAAAAAGGAAATAAAAGAAAGTAGAATTAGTACTTTGAAGCCTAACGAAATTGGGTATTTGTTGGTTTCAAATTGCCAACAAAATGGTGTGGTAGCACAAACTAGAGTAGTAGGGACTATTTTAGAAGTCACTTTACCCCAAGCAATTTTACCTAAATCAAATTCAACTTTTACTTTAGATTTTGATGGGCAAGTACCGCTTCAAATTCGTCGTTCTGGTAGAAATTCAGAAGAAAATGTAGCGCTATCAATGACGCAATGGTATCCTAAAATGGCGGAATATGATTTTGAAGGTTGGCATGCAGATACCTATATAGCAAGAGAATTTCATGGTGTTTGGGGAAATTTTGATGTAAAAATCACTATTGACAAAGATTATACAATAGGAAGTACAGGTTATCTTCAAAATAAAAATGAAATTGGAAAAGGGTATGAAGACCCAGGTATTGTGGTTACTTATCCGAAAAAAGCATCATTATTAACTTGGCACTTTATAGCGCCAAATGTACATGATTTTGCTTGGGGAGCCGATCCAGAATACATTCACGATAAAATCATGGGTGAAAATGAAACCGAATTGCACTTCTTTTATAAGAATAAGAAAGAAAATCTTGAAAATTGGAAAAAAATGCAGCCTAAAACGGCTGAATTATTAGCCTATTTCAATAAAAATGTGGGACAATATCCATACAAACAATATTCTGTTATTCAAGGTGGCGATGGAGGTATGGAATATGCTATGTGTACTTTGATTACAGGAAATAGAAGTTATGGTAGTTTGGTTGGTGTAACTGCTCATGAATTTGCTCATAGTTGGTTTCAACATATTTTAGCTACTAATGAATCAAAACATTGTTGGATGGATGAAGGGTTTACTTCGTATATTTCTAATTTAGCAATGAATGAAATTTTACCTCCAAAAGAACCAGAAAGTCCGTTTGCAGATTCCTACAATAACTATGTTTTTTTAGCCAATTCAGGAAAAGAACAACCTTTAACGACGCATGCAGATAGATACGATTTTAACCAATCCTATGGTATTGGTGCCTATAGTAAAGGTGAAATATTTTTAGCACAATTGGGATATATTATTGGACAAGAAAATTTAGATAAGACCATAAAAAAATATTTTTCGGATTTTAAATTTACACATCCAACGCCTAATGATATTAAGCGAACCGCCGAAAAAGTTTCAGGTGCTAACTTAGATTGGTATCTAAATGAATGGACACAAACCATAAATACAATTGATTACGCCATCAAATCGGTAGAAAACAATAAAATTACCTTAGAAAGAAAAGGTAGAATGCCAATGCCTTTAGATGTAATTGTAGAATTTGAAAACGGAACTAAAGAATATTATTATATTCCAAATACGCTAATGCGTTGGGAAAAACCAAATCCGTTTCCTTTAAACAGAAACGTTTTGTTAGGATGGGATTGGGCTATACCAACGTATACAATAGAAATTGACTTACAAAAAGGGAATATAAAATCTGTTGTTATTGATCCAAGTGATTTAATGGCAGATGTTAAAAAGGAGGACAATATATTTCCAAAAAAACAACAATAATATATCGTATTCAAATAAAAATAATAGTACATTAGATTTTAAATTATTTTCAAATGCAAGATAAAACATTAATTGGAAGTGAAGAATGGTGTTCGTTCCCACAATTGGGAATTCCCGCAATAAAAGCACGAGTAGATTCCGGAGCTAAAACCTCTGCGTTACATGCTTTAGATATTAAAGTATTTGATAAAAATGGAGAAGAATGGCTGAAATTTGATATTAATCCAATCCAAAATAATTCAAAATCTATCATTCATTGTGAAGCACAATTAGTAGATCAGCGAATCATAAAAAGCTCTAATGGAACCAGAGAAAAACGATATGTAATTCGAACAGAAGTAGGTTTGGGAAATCATAATTGGCAAGTTGAGGTTACACTTACCAATAGAGATTCAATGGGTTTCAGAATGTTGCTAGGAAGAGAAGCCATGGTGGGAAGACTAATTGTTGACCCTGAAAAAAAGTTTGAATTAGGCCAACCCACAACAGAAAGCTTAAAAGAATATTACTATAATGAACCTGAGAAAAAAGGGTTAAAAATAGGGCTATTAGCGAGTAATCCAGAGTTGTATAGTAATAGAAGAATTATTGAAGCCGGAGAAATGCGTGGACATGAAATGCATTTTTTAAACATCAAATATTGTTATATGAAGTTAAGTGCTTCTAATCCTGAAATTCACTATCGTGGCGGTTTGGTTTTAAAAGATTTTGATGCCATAATTCCTCGTATTCGTCCAAGCATGACCTATTACGGTTGTGCACTTACCAGACAATTTGAAGCGCTAAAAGTGTATGTTTTAAACAATGCTGCAGCCATAACACAATCTAGAGATAAGTTATTTTCATTACAATTATTATTAAACAATGGCGTAGATATTCCAACTACAGGTTTCGCTAATTCACCATTAGATACGGACGATTTAATAAAAATGGTTGGAGGTTCACCATTAATTGTGAAATTATTAGAAGGAACACAAGGAAAAGGTGTCGTTTTGGCAGAAACTAAAAAAGCAGCCGAATCCGTTATTAATGCGTTTAAAAGTCTGAATGCTAATATTTTAGTACAAGAATTTATTAAAGAAGCCAATGGAAAAGATTTACGTTTGTTTGTAGTAGACGGAAAAGTGGTAGCTGCCATGCAAAGAGAGGCAGCTCCAGGAGAATTTCGTGCAAATATTCATTTGGGCGGATCGGCCTCAATTGTAAAAGTTACTCCTGATGAAAAAAGAATTGCAATCAAAGCAGCTAAAGCAATGAATTTAAAAGTGGCTGGAGTAGATATTATTCGTTCATCAAAAGGGCCTCTATTATTGGAAGTGAATTCTTCTCCAGGACTTGAAGGAATTGAAGGTGCCACTCAAAAAGATATTGCAGGAGAAATGATTAAAGCTATAGAAAAAAACTTTAAGTAATGTTCGCATATTTAGATATAGTATTTCGAAGTGTAGCGGTATATTTTTTTATGGTAGTTGCTTTGCGCATTTTTGGCAAAAAAGAACTATCCCAATTAAATCCTGCAGATATTGTACTAATTTTATTAATTAGTAACGCCGTTCAAAATGCCATGGTGGGGAGTGATATTACCTTAGAAGGAGGAATAATTGCTGCATTTTCTTTGTTTTCAATAAATTATATTTTCAAAAAAGTTTTGAATAAGTCAGGCTTTTTGAGCCAATTAGTCCAAGACAAACCGGTAATATTAATTCATGACGGTAAAATTGACTTTAAAACTCTGGCAAAATTAGATATTACATCTGAAGAGCTTGACGAGGTGATACGAGAACATGGTGTCGAAAGTTATAAATTTGTGAAACTAGCTATGTTGGAATTAAACGGAAATATTAGTGTGATTTCGGGTTCCAATAATTTAATGCAAACCAAACATAAACGAGTGCATAAATCACGATTATAATATGGATACCAAGTTTAGAAAGTTATTACTAATTATTATAGCTTGTAGTTTTGTTGTTGCCTTTGGTGCTTTGTTTAAAATACTGGAATGGCCAGGCGCCACATTAATTTTTAATATTGGCGTAATGTTAGAAGTTATTTTTGGAGCTTCAATACTAATTTATCTTTTAAAAAATAAAAATAAATAATGGCGTTGGAATATAAATCCTCTTGCGAGAAATGTAATATTTCATTGCATATGCAATCCGAAGCTTGCATATGCAGTTATGAATGTACCTTTTGTGAATCCTGCGCAAAAGAAATGGCTGGTATCTGTCCAAATTGCCAAGGAGAATTAGTCAAAAGGCCGAAACGAAATATAGATTAATTTATTTCCACTTGAAAACTCTTCAAGAAATGAATAGATTTTTCAATGTCATAATGTAAAATTCTATCTTCTATAACTAAAGGTACTTCTTCACGATAGGTTTTTACAAACATTTCAATAAAATCACTTGATTTTAAAGGTCTTCTAAATTCGATAGCTTGTGAAGCGTTAAATAATTCAATGGCTAAAATGCGTTCTAAATTTTCAACAATTTTCAGCGTTTTTGTAGCCGCATTTGCCCCCATACTTACATGATCTTCTTGTCCATTGCTGGATACAATGCTGTCGATGCTTGCGGGCGTTGCTAATTGTTTGTTCTGACTAACAATACTAGCCGCGGTATATTGCGGAATCATAAATCCAGAATTTAATCCTGGATTACTTACTAAAAATGCAGGTAATTCTCTTAAACCAGAAATTAATTGATAAGTTCTTCTTTCCGAAATGCTTCCTAATTCTGCCAAAGCAATTCCTAAATAATCTAAAGCCATGGCTAAAGGTTGTCCATGAAAATTTCCTCCGGAAATGATTTCATCTTCACTTACAAAAATATTTGGATTGTCTGTTACCGAATTAATTTCAGTAGTAAATACTTTTTTTACATGGTCAATTACATCTTTAGACGCACCATGAACTTGCGGAATACATCTAAAAGAATACGGATCTTGCACATGTTTTTTTGGTTGTGCAATAATTTCACTATCTTCTAATAATTCTAACATATGCGCTGCGGTTGCAATTTGCCCATTATGTGGTCGTACTAAATGTATTAATTCGTTAAAAGGCTCTTTTCTTCCATCAAATCCTTCTAAAGAAACTGCGGATACAATATTTGCTAAATGCGCTAATTTATCGGCTTGAATTAAATTATACACGCCATAAGCGCTCATAAATTGTGTTCCATTTAATAATGCCAAGCCTTCTTTTGATTTTAATGTAATAGGAGATAAGTTCAATTTTTCTAAAACTTTATGTGCGGGTTGACGGAATCCATCATAATATACCTCTCCTTCGTTAATTAAGGGTAAACATAAATGAGCTAAAGGTGATAAATCGCCACTTGCTCCTAATGAGCCTTGTGTAAAAACAATAGGTAAAATATCATGATTATAAAAATCAATTAATCTATTAACGGTTTCTAATTGCACACCGGAATGTCCGTAACTTAAAGATTGAATTTTTAACAACAACATGATCTTTACAATCTCGTGCGGTACTTCTTCACCGGTACCACAAGCGTGAGATTTCATTAAATTTTCTTGAAGTTTGGTTAGATTTTCTGTCGAAATTTTTATATTGTATAACGAACCAAAACCTGTATTAATTCCATAAATAGCTTGATCATTAGAAACCATTTTTTCATCTAAATACGCTCTGCATCGTTGTATTTTTGAGGTAGCTTCTTCTGAAAGGGCTATTTTTTTTCCTTCAAAAATAATTTCTCTAACTTTTTCTATAGTAAGTACGGATGAATCTATGTAATGCATTTTATTTTGTTTTAGTTGTCAAAATTCCATAAACAAATTCTAAAATGCAACTATTTTAAGTATTAAAACAATATTTTGTGAATTTCTTACTATTTAAGGGTTTTTGGCTTTATTTTTTTAAGAATTTTCAATACATTAGCAACTTTAAATTTTATAAAATCAGATAATGAAAAATACAGCATTAACAGCTATTCACGAAAGTTTAGGAGCAAAAATGGTTCCGTTTGCAGGTTTCAATATGCCTGTTCAATATGAAGGAGTAAACGCTGAACACGAAACAGTAAGAACTGGAGTTGGGGTTTTTGATGTTTCGCACATGGGAGAATTTTTCTTAAAAGGTGAACATGCGTTGGCTTTAATTCAGAAAGTAACCTCTAATGATGCCTCTAAATTAGTCGATGGAAAAGCACAATATTCTTGTTTGCCAAATAATGAAGGCGGAATTGTAGATGATTTAATTGTTTACAAAATTGCTGATGCACACTATATGTTAGTCGTAAATGCGTCTAATATTGAAAAAGATTGGAATTGGATTTCTAAACACAATGATTTAGGTGTGGAGATGCAAAATCTTTCAGATGACTACTCGTTATTAGCCATTCAAGGTCCGAAAGCTGCTGAAGCGATGCAAAGTTTAACTTCGATTGATTTAGTAAATATGGGATATTATACGTTCCAAATTGGTGAATTTGCTGGAAAACAAAATGTTATTGTTTCTGCTACAGGTTATACGGGTTCAGGAGGATTTGAAATTTATTTTAAAAATGAAGATGCCACTACTATTTGGGCAAAAGTTTTTGAGGCAGGAGCGGCATTCGGAATTAAACCAATTGGTTTAGCCGCTCGCGATACCTTACGCTTGGAAATGGGATTCTGTTTGTACGGAAACGATATTAATGACACGACTTCTCCTTTAGAAGCTGGGTTGGGTTGGATTACTAAATTTGAAAAAGAATTTACGAATTCAGAAAACTTAAAAAAACAAAAAGAAGCGGGTGTTTCTAAAAAATTAGTTGGTTTTGAAATGATAGACAGAGGCATTCCACGTCATGATTATGAAATTGCAGATGCTCATGGAAATGTAGTAGGAATTGTAACTTCAGGAACGCAATCGCCATCATTAGGAATTGCTATCGGCATGGGTTATGTTCCAACAGCTTTAGCCACACCAGATTCTGAAATTTATGTTAGAATTAGGAATAAAGATATCAAAGCAAAAGTGGTTAAAATGCCATTTTTGAAGAAATAGACGAATTAATGATTAAAAAAAACCTGCTAATTAGCAGGTTTTTTTACGATTGTTATGGATGCTTCTTCCTCTTTATTCAAAGTAGCTAGTAATTCAAAACTTCTATTTTTGTCGTGAAGTTCTAATTTTGCTGTATTGGGTTTTATTTTTCCTTCATTTACCGCTACAATTTTGAAAATATCGTTTTTACCAATTAAAGTGATGTTAATTGTTTTCTTTTTATTGGTAACCGAGTATTCGGATAAAATTAATTTGTTGTTGTGATACACGTTTATGATATCGCCATCTTCTTGTCCGTTATCCCAAATATCTAATTTTAAAACGTTAGATTCCCAGAATACATTTAAGTTTTGATCTTTGCTTAATTTGTTAATTTTTAAGCTGTCTATAAGTTTTATTGGATTGGATTCGCTTTTGGTTTTAGCATCTATTTTTTTAGAACCTTGTAATTTCTTATTTACTTTATTTACTAAGTTATAAATTTTATTGCTACCAATTAAAGTCATTGTGCCATCAATACATTTGGTTTTGTTATTAAATAAACCTTTAAAAGCACCTTCTAATTTACTGGTGTTTTCCACTAATTTTACTTTGCCAGTGAAATTCACAAAACAAAATGAATTTTCATCAAATTTTGATTTTGTGTATAATATTTCCCTTTCTTGAAATGAAAATTGCTTTTTGGATTTGTCATAAGTACCACTAATTACGTTTTTAGTTTCGTGTGCTCCATCTAAGTCAGTAACCGAATAGCCACTAATTTTTCCATTTTGTTCCGTAAAAACCAATCGATATGTAATAAGTGTTTTGTCGTTTCCATTTAATTTTAAGGCACCGTAAAATTCGTAATTTACTTGAGAATAACTAGTTAGCGAAAACAGACCAAACAAGAGAAAAATTTTTATTATGTATTTCATTGTAGATTGAGATAAATTATTATTTTTGTGTAAATCTAAAACATTTTTTTTATGAAAATCAAATTATTTTTATCAGCTTTAATGCTGATGGTTGGAACATTAACGGCTACTTATGCATCGTTCCCAGTTCAAAGAACTACTTCAAACAACACTAACACAACTGTAGTTGTTGAAAACCAAGAAGACGAATTATCTTCTCCTGCAATTGCTGGTGATGGTAAAAGTCAAATTATTGCTTTAGTACTTGTTGCTTTAGTAGGTGGATTAGGAATTCACAGATTTTATTTAGGATACACTTGGCAAGGTGTTGTTCAATTACTTACAGCTGGTGGTTGTGGTGTATGGGCATTAATTGACCTTGTTAGAATCATTACAGGTGATTTACAACCTAAAAATGGTAGTTATTCTAAAACACTTTAATTAAATGATTAAGAAAATCTTTTTCTACACGTCAAATATAGTCACTATTCTAGCTCCAATAGTATTATTGTTTTTTCCTGCTACAACCTTTGATAAAGGTGAAAGCGTGTGCTTGTCTGTTCAGTTAGCAGGTATTGAATGTTATGCATGTGGATTAACAAAAGGAGTAATGCACTTCATACATTTGGATTTTTCAAAAGCTTGGGAATTTAATAAATTAACTTTTATTGTAGTTCCAATGCTTGGTGTATTGTGGGTTAGAGCTATTTATGATATACAAGGAAAAAGAATGCCAGGTAAAATTGGTGATTTAACATATAGAAAAGACACTTAATTTTCTTTTTTTATGAACTTAAAGCCTGTTAGTTTACTAGCAGGCTTTTTAGTTTCTATTAGTGCTATAAATAATAATTTCATATTTAATTATAAAGAAAAACCTGCTAATTAGCAGGTTTTTCTGTTTTCATTACCGTTACAATTAGTTCTTGTGAAGCGTCATCTAAATCCATAAAGATTTCATCGCCTTCATGAATTTTAGAAGTTATTATTTCTTCGGCAAGTGCATCTTCTACATATTTTTGGATGGCTCTTTTTAATGGTCGAGCTCCAAATTGTTTGTCAAATCCTTTTTCAGCAATAAAATCTTTTGCTTTTTCAGAAATGGTAAACGTATATCCTAAGTCTTTAATACGTAAAATAAGTTTTTCCATTTCAATATCGATAATTTTATCAATATCCTGTTTTTCTAAACTATTAAATACAATTACATCATCAATTCGATTCAAGAATTCAGGTGCAAATGCTTTTTTCAAGGCATTCTCAATTACCGATTTGCTATACTCGTCTGCTTGAGCTGTTTTTGCAGCCGTTCCAAAACCAACACCTTGTCCGAAATCTTTTAATTGACGCGCACCAATATTGGAAGTCATAATAATTATGGTATTTCTAAAATCGATTTTTCTACCTAAGCTATCAGTTAAAAAACCATCATCTAATACTTGTAACATCATGTTAAAAACATCTGGATGGGCTTTTTCTATTTCGTCTAACAACACAACCGCATAAGGTTTTCTTCTGATTTTTTCGGTTAGTTGGCCGCCTTCTTCGTAACCAACATAGCCTGGAGGTGCACCAACTAAACGTGAAATGGCGAATTTTTCCATATATTCACTCATGTCGATTCGCACTAATGTTTCTTCAGAATCAAATAGTTCTTTGGCTAACACTTTTGCTAATTGCGTTTTTCCAACGCCTGTAGAGCCTAAAAATATAAATGAACCAATTGGTTTATTCGGATCTTTTAAACCCGCTCTATTTCTTTGAATGGATTTGGCTATTTTTTGTACCGCTTCATCTTGTCCAATTACTTTTCCTTTTATTAGTTCGGGTAGTTTGGCTAATTTATTGGTTTCTGTTTGCGCAATTCTATTTACTGGTATTCCAGTCATCATAGAAACCACATCAGCTACATTGTCTTCTGTTACTTCTACACGATTTAATTTAGCATCTTCTTCCCATTTTTCTTGTGCAATGGCTAACTCTTTTTCAATTTTCTTTTCGTCATCACGTAATTTGGCTGCTTCTTCAAATTTTTGTTTTTTAACCACAGAATTTTTCAATTCGCGAACTTCTTCTAATTGTTTTTCCAGTTCTAAAATTTGTTTTGGCACTTCAATATTTGTAATGTGTACACGAGAACCCGCTTCGTCTAAAGCGTCAATAGCTTTGTCTGGTAAAAAACGGTCTGTCATATAGCGGCTAGTAAGCTTTACACAAGCTTCAATTGCTTCAGGTGTGTAACTAACGTTATGATGGTCTTCGTATTTTCCTTTGATATTATTTAAAATCAGGATAGTTTCATCTATCGTAGTTGGTTCTACAATTACTTTTTGAAAGCGTCGTTCTAAAGCGCCATCTTTTTCTATGTATTGTCTATATTCGTCTAAAGTTGTCGCGCCAACACATTGGATTTCTCCTCTTGCTAACGCGGGCTTAAACATGTTACTTGCATCAAGCGAACCTGTAGCGCCACCGGCTCCAACAATAGTATGAATTTCATCAATAAATAAAATAATATCATCGTTTTTTTCCAATTCGTTCATTACCGCTTTCATGCGTTCTTCAAATTGTCCGCGATATTTTGTTCCAGCCACTAAAGAAGCCAAATCTAACGTTACTACCCGTTTGTTAAATAATATACGAGAGACTTTTTTCTTCACAATCATTATGGCTAAGCCTTCAGCAATAGCAGATTTACCAACTCCAGGTTCTCCAATTAATAGTGGGTTGTTTTTCTTTCTTCGGCTCAAGATTTGCGAGACACGTTCAATTTCTTTTTCTCGTCCTACAACGGGGTCTAATTTACCCTCTTCTGCCATTTCTGTTAAATCTCTACCGAAATTATCTAAAACAGGTGTTTTTGACTTTTTTGTAGTTTTATTTCCGCTATTACTTATTGGGTTTGGCATATCTTCTTTATAATTTTCTTCTCCAGAATCAAAATTTTCAGCTCTTGGGGTATCTTTAAAAACATCATTATTTTCGTTAGAATTCAGGCTCATATATATATCTTTTACATTGTCATAATTAATTTTCAACTTGTTCAGCAACTTAGTTGTAGGGTCGTTTTCATTTTTTAGCATACATAACAGTAATAATGCTGTGCTAATTGATGTGGTATTGAAAACTTTTGCTTCTAAAAAAGTATATTTTAAGGCTCTTTCTGCTTGACGGGTTAAGTGTAAGTTTTTTTTATCGTTTGTTGACAGTCCATTCGGGTTAGCTGGACTTAAAATTTCTACTTTTTTTCTAAGTAAATCAAAGTTAATATTTAAAAAATTTAAAATATCAATTGCACTTCCATTTCCATCTCTTAGCATACCTAAAACTAGGTGCTCCGTACCAATAAAATCGTGCCCTAAACGCAAGGCTTCTTCTTTACTGAATTGTATAACATCTTTAACTCTTGGCGAAAAATTATCTTCCATAAAATCTTTAAACTATTTAAAACGTTAGCACAATATTATGAATTTTTTACAGGTACTATGCATACTGCTAATTGACAAAAAAAAAACGAGAAATAAAAGTAAATTACTTATTTATTTATTAAAATTTTCTTCAATTATTGTTGATAAGTATTTTGATTTTTTTAAAAACTTTACTTTTAAAAAAGTTAAAAAATCGTATATTGGCACGTCTAAAAAAAACGAGTAAAAATTAAATAAATACCTATGACTGACGGAGAAAAGTTAATACCTATTAATATTGAAGATGAAATGAAGTCAGCCTACATCGATTATTCGATGTCGGTTATTGTATCAAGAGCATTACCAGATGTAAGAGACGGTTTAAAACCGGTTCACAGAAGAGTATTATTTGGTATGTATGAATTAGGAGTTTTTTCTAATAGAGCCCACAAAAAATCCGCAAGAATTGTTGGAGAAGTTTTGGGTAAATACCACCCACACGGCGATACATCCGTATATGATGCTATGGTTCGTATGGCGCAAGAATGGAGTTTACGTTATTTAATGGTTGATGGGCAAGGGAACTTTGGTTCGGTTGATGGTGATAGTCCAGCAGCAATGCGTTACACGGAAGCTAGAATGCGAAAAATATCTGAAGAAATGTTAGCAGATATTGACAAAGAAACGGTTGATTTTCAGTTAAATTTTGATGATACTTTAGAAGAGCCTAAAGTGTTACCTACAAAAGTCCCTACTTTATTAATTAATGGAGCTTCAGGAATCGCAGTAGGTATGGCTACCAATATGGCGCCACATAATTTATCAGAAGTAATTGACGGAACGTTAGCTTACATTGATAACAATGAAATAGAAATTGATGAGTTAATCAAATATATAAAAGCACCCGATTTTCCTACCGGAGGAACTATTTATGGTTACGAAGGGGTAAAAGAAGCTTTTAAAACAGGTAGAGGTCGTATTGTTATGCGAGCGAAAACGATGTTTGAAGAAGTAAATGGTAAAGAATCTATAATTGTAACTGAAATTCCATACCAAGTTAATAAAGCCGATATGATTAAGAAAACGGCTGATTTGGTTAACGAGAAAAAAATTGAAGGGATTTCTACCATTCGTGATGAATCGGATAGAACAGGTATGCGTATTGTTTATGAATTAAAACGTGATGCTGTTCCAAATGTGGTTTTAAATACGCTTTATAAATTCACACAATTACAATCTTCTTTCAGTGTAAATAATATTGCATTGGTTAACGGAAGACCACAAATGTTAAATTTAAAAGATTTAATTCATTATTTCGTAGAACACCGCCATGAAGTGGTAGTTAGACGTGCGCAATATGATTTAAGAAAAGCAGAAGAAAGAGCACATATTTTAGAAGGTTTAATTATAGCATCGGATAATATTGATGAAGTAATTAAAATTATTAGAGGCTCAAAAGACGGAGAGGAAGCAAGAGCAAGATTAATTGAACGATTTAAATTATCGGAATTACAAGCTCGAGCAATTGTTGAAATGAGATTACGTCAATTGACTGGTTTAGAGCAAGATAAGTTAAGAGCAGAATACGATGAAATCATGAAATTAATTACTAGCTTGAAAGAATTATTGGCTAGTAAAGAATTAAGAATGCAAGTCATTAAAGATGAATTAGCAGAAATCAAAGAGAAATATGGAGATGCGCGTCGTTCATTAATTGAGTATTCTGGAGGTGATGTAAGTATTGAAGATTTAATTGCCGATGAAAATGTAGTAGTTACTATTTCACATGCAGGTTATATCAAACGTACTTCATTATCAGAATACAAAACTCAAAATAGAGGAGGTGTAGGTCAAAAATCTGCAGGAACTAGAGATCAAGATTTCTTAGAGCATTTATTTGTGGCTACAAATCACCAATATTTATTATTCTTTACTCAAAAAGGAAAATGTTTCTGGATGCGTGTGTACGAGATTCCCGAAGGAACTAAAGCAAGTAAAGGAAGAGCCATTCAAAATATCATTAATATCGAACCAGATGATAAAGTAGCTGCTTATATTTGCACACAAGACCTAAAAGACCAAGACTATATTAAGAGTCATAACTTAATTATGGTAACCAAGCAAGGACAGGTGAAGAAAACATCTTTAGAGAAGTATTCAAAACCACGTGTAAATGGTGTGGCTGCCATTACTATTAAAGAAGGCGATGAATTATTAGGTGCAAAATTAACTAATGGCGAAAGTCAAGTCTTAATTGCTGGGAAATCAGGTAAAATGGTTCGTTTTGAAGAAGCTAAAACCCGTCCAATGGGTAGAACGGCTTCTGGCGTTAGAGGAATTACCTTGAAAGATGAAGCGGACGAAGTAATTGGAATTGTAACTGTTAATAAAGACGATATTAATGAAACACAAATTTTAGTTGTAACTGAAAATGGATACGGTAAACGAACCAAATTAGTTGATGACGACGGTGAAGATGTATATAGAATTACAAATCGTGGTGGTAAAGGTGTGAAAACCTTAAATATTACTGAAAAAACAGGTTCGTTAATTGCAATTAATAACGTAACGGATGATGATGATTTAATGATTATCAACAAATCAGGTTTAACCATTCGTATGATGGTTTCTGACCTTCGTGTGATGGGTAGAGCTACTCAGGGTGTTCGATTAATCAATATTAAAGGAACTGATTCTATTGCTGCGGTAACAAAAGTGTTACGTGAAGAGGAAGATGTAGTGGAATTAGATGAAGATGGAAATCCCATAGAAGTATTGGAGACTGAATCATCTGAAGAAGATACATC
>RDXY01000006.1 GCA_004293045.1 Flavobacteriia bacterium
AGTAATACAGTAGCACACCAGTACGGATTAAAAATCAGTACAAGTAAACTATATTATTCAATAAGAGGAGGCTGTCGAAAGACAGCCTCTTTTTGTTTGTATATTATAAATCACGTAGTTATAAAATGTAATTTAGTTTAGACGTCTCAGTTTTAATTTATTTTTGTTTTTTATCGATTTTTTTTGCATTTCAACAATTTTTCAAATTAAATGTTGTGTTTAATTTTTTTTTTATTATTTTCACGAATTATTTACAATTAATTAACAAATTTCAACACAAATGAGAGGCAAATAGCTCTTTGTAATGCTGCTGTTAAATAATTGTTTTTTTTAAGATTTAATGATAATTTTTTATAACTAATAAGCATATTTAATTTGTACAACATCCCTTAGGGAGACTATATATATTCAAATCAATTTTTTTTAACCAATTTTTTATTTATGACAAATTTTTACCTATCGTGGAAGACCTCATGGAATGATGGTTTTTTACGAACGAATGCAGAACCTGTCACGGGTAGCGCTTCGAAAAATGGACTCCTAAAAACAGCAATGCTCTCTTTGTTGTTTTTGTTTGTCTTAGGCATATCCCAGGGATTTGCCCAAACAACATTAATTAGCCCAACTGCTTCGGGTGGTTTTGAAAACGGAACTACTTTTTCAAGCAATTCATGGACGCAAGTAAACTCAGGACAGTCTTTTTTTGTTGGGACATCTGCAGTAACTGCTCCATCAAATGGGTCGTATATGGCTTACACAAGTACAACTTCAGGCTCGTTAACTGCAGGAGCTGTATTTAGTGTGGCTCACATTTATCAAGATGTAGTTATCCCAGCTGGAGAATCTGTACTTAATGTTTCACTTAAGTATAGAATTTCTGCGGTTGATGGAGGGTATGATTATCTTAAGGTTCATGTGGTTCCAACAACTGTGACTCCGGTTGCAGGTACAGCGTTGACAACAGGTCAATTAGGTGCAAATACAGATGGTACAACAAGTTTTGCTACGTATAACTTTTCTGGTGTCGTGCAAGCGGGAACTACACAAAGAATTGTTATCTCTTTTAGAGCAGATGGAGTATCTCCTCATGGAGCAGGTGTATTTGATGAAATTTCAGTTGCCTCAAGAGCGCCTATTGTGCCTAGTGCGCCAATTACTTTTTCAGCAACGCAGTTAAATGCTGTAGGAATGACAATAAATTGGGTAGACAATTCAACTAACGAAACGGCTTTTAAAATTTATCGTTCTACTGATAACGTTACTTTTGCACAAGTAGGTACTAACATTGCATCTACAACAAGTGTAGGAACGGGTCAGGTATATTCTTCTGTACAAACAGGGCTTTTACCTAGTACTACCTATTATTATAGAATTACTTCTGTTGGTGATGTTGAATCCGATTTTTTAACTGGTTCTCAAGTTACAAATGCCCCAGGGAATTTCACTTCTATAATATCAGGAAACTTTGGATCAGCAGGAACTTGGGATGCTAATAGTGTACCAAGTTTATATGATAATATCACAGTTAGTAATGGAACTATTGTAACTATTGATGCCGCAAGTCAAGCATCAAATAATGTTACGATCAATGGAAATGGAGCGCTTGTTTTTGGAGTAACTCCTTCTTCGTTTACCGTTAATGGAAATTTAACCGTTAACGCTAGCGGATTATTTAATGTATTTAATGGTTCAACAGGTAAAACATTAAACGTTAAGGGGAATATAGTAAATGATGGTCGTATCGATGCTTCACCTACTAGTGCCTCTTTAGTTCTTAATGGATCTACCGTGCAAACGGTTTCAGGTTCTGGAGTTTTTGGTGGTACTGTAACGTCAACATCAAATACAAATACCGTTGGAATGATTCGTAGTATTACTTTTAGTAATACGAGTACCGCCATTCCAAATATTATTTGGCAAGCGGGTAACATCAGAATTGCAAACAACATCACATTTACAGCTTCAAGAGTAAATATGAATGGAAGCACCATGTATTGGGGGAACTTTGATGCAGTTGGTACTTTAACAGCTCTAGATGGTACGGGTATTATTAATGGAAAATTTTCAAGATGGTGGACTACAGGTCAAACAGGAACATCCCTTACATCTGGGTCTAATCCAACAACTACAACAAGTAAATTCCCATTTGTTAGTCCTTTAGGAAGTAATAGAAGTGCTTTTATATCTAGATCTTCTACTTCTACAACAGGAAACACAGCAGGGTATACAACCATGCAATATGTGGATGCACCTGCAAATACTATGACTAGTGGTTTATCAATTGTTGATGGTACTTACACCGTAAACCAACGTTTTGACGGAAGTTGGAATGTGGCTGCTGAAAGTGGTTATGTATATGCTTCGGGAACACACGCACTTGCCATTGTTGCAAACAATGCTTTTACTCCTATAGGTACCACGGCAACGACAAGAATTGTTTCTGCTAGTGCAGTAGCGCCGGGTACGCATCAAACAGGAACTACTACACCTGGTGGGCAAAGAATCAGTCTTACTACAGCACAATTAACTTCTGGAAGTTTTTATATTGGTGCTAATGCAGCTGATATTTTACAACCATGTACAGATACGCCTGTAGCAGGTACGTTGAGTGCTGCTAATCAATATATTTGTATTGGTTCAACAACAGCACCTGCGGCCTTAACATTAACTGGTTTTACAACGAATCCTGGAATTACGTTCCAATGGGAAGAATCTGTGAATGGTGGTGCTACTTGGGCTAATGCAACAGGAGGAACAGGAGCAACAACTTCTTCGTTCACGCCTCCGGTAATTACATCTAATATTAAATACCGTGCTAAAGTTACTTGTACAGGTTCAGGAATATCGGTTTATTCTACAGAACAACAAATTGAAATGGTTACTTGTACCTATAACACTAGTTTTACGGCTGGTGGGGTGGCTTACCAATCAATTATGCCTGCCAAAGGAGGTAGTGGTTTAGCTTACTCTGGAGCATGGACATCAACAACTAGTGGGGATGATAATACTTCACCTGTTACCTTATTAACAGGAACAACTTTTAAATACCAAGGACGACCTATCACTGGCTTTAGAGCATGTACAAACGGTTGGATGACTTTTAATACAGCATCAACAAGTGCATCGTATACGAATGATTTAGCTGCTACTGGTCAAAATTTAGTTTTAGCTCCTTTTTGGGACGATTTAGTTTTAACTGGTCAATCGTATGCAAATAGAGATAGCTCTATGCGATATTTAGTTGAAGGAACTTTAGGTTCTGGTTCGGCGGTTATTACTATAGAATGGTCAGGTTTGGAAGTATATAATATTCCTGGTCCAGATTTAAATTTCCAAGTGAAATTATACGAGCAAGGGAATAAAATTGAATACATCTATGGTAACTTTAAAGGGTTTGATGGAACGTTCAATTCAGCATATACTTATAGTATAGGTATGAATGGTAGTTTACCTTCAGGTACCACAGCAGCCAATAGATTTGCTTTACAAACTGTAAACTACAATCATTTTGATTCAGCTACTGCACCAACTGGTTTGGTAATTATGCCAAACTGTAATTCTAAATATGTCTTTACTCCAGGTACTTATACAGGTTTAACGGCAGCGCCAACTTTGGTGGCTCCAGTAAATAATGAGCCATCAGGAGCTATAGGTTTAGATGTTGCAACTGCGCCAACTTCTGAATTATGTGGGTTGTACTATCACTCTAGATTAGCTACTGATTCAGGTAAAGGACAAGCTTGTGCGACTACAGCGGGTAACCAAGACGATGACGTTTGGTTTGCTTTTGAAACTACAGCAGCTTCTGAATATTCTATTGTAGTAAGAAGTTCTCCTTTATACGATGCGGTAGTAGAATTATTTGATGAGAATTTAAATTCAATTTCTTGTAAGAATGCTACAGGTAGTGGATTAACGGAAACATTAACCGCTACTGGATTAATACCAGATGGAGCTTTTTATTATGTAAGAGTATTCCATAATGGTACTGGTTCTTTTGCTTCAGGTGGAAGTGGGGAGTTCAGTATTGCTATGAATGAAGTATTATACCCACCAGCAAATGATAACATCGCTGGAGCTATTGCTTTAAACGTAAATGCTTCTTGCCAAAACACTTCAAGTATTTTACCAAATACATTAGTGGCAACAGCTTCAACAACTACGCCAGCTGCTTGTAATACGGCTGATGATGACGTATGGTATTCATTTGTAGCAACTTCTACATTAAATGAAGTAAAAGTACAGTCTGGATCGGGTTACAACGCATCCATGCAAATATTATCTTCTTCAGATAATACAGCTACTGGTACCTTAACTCAGTTAGCTTGTATCAACAATACATCTACAGGAGGTTTAGAAACATATGCAGGACCATTTATTGTTGGTCAAACTTATTTTGTAAGAGTGTATCATGCAGCAACAGGTGTAGGAACAGGAAACTTTACTATTTGTGTATCGGCTCCAACTCCTTCATGTGCGGTAAATGCAACGCCTGCAAGCGCAGCTACAAATGTTAGTTTAACACCAACATTAACTTGGGCGGCGGCTACAAATGCAACACAATATGATGTATATTTAGGTAGTACTTCAGGAGCGTTGTCTCTTGTTGCAGAAAATATTACTACTACTAGTTATACTTTAACTACAAATCAAATTTTAGTTGGTTTAACTAATTATTACTGGTATGTAGTAGCAGAGAATGTTAATGGTTCAGCTACATGTACGGTTGCAAATGAAACTTCATTTACTACACAATCAGATTGTTTAGCGCCTACTGCATTAACGTTCTTACCAACTAGTGCAACTTCAGCTACATTATCTTGGACGTCTCCAGCTATTGGACAAACGCCACAAGGGTATGAATATGCGGTTACAACTACCAACGTAACACCAACTACTTCTGGTATAGCAACTACTTTAAATTCAGTTTCAGTTGCAGATTTAACTTCAGGTTCAACCTATTATTTCCATGTTAGAAGTATGTGTGCGAATGGCGAAATGGGATCTTGGGTAACATCAAGTGCATTAATTATGCCTGTAATTACACCAGTTCCATGGACAGAAGGTTTTGCAACAACTACCTTGCCAGCGCAATGGTCTAATAATGGATACGCTGTTGGAACTAGTGGTGGTGGTAATCCAGGGAATGCTATTTATGACAATTTATGGTCTTTCTCTACAACTGCTAATTTTGCTACACCTAATTTAGGAACTATAGCGGCAAATCATATATTTACATTTGATTATAAATTAGTAAATTATAGTAATTCTGATGCACCTGCTGCAGGTTCAGGTAATTTTGTAGTTCAAATTTCAAACAATTTTGGAGCTACTTACACTACTTTAGAAACAGTAGATAACGATGGTGTTGCTGGTTGGAGACAAAAGTCGTATGATTTAGCAGCTTATGCAGGTCAGAACATTAAAGTAAAAATTACAGGAAATTGGATTTCAGGTGATTATTATTTAGCTTTTGATAATATTTCAGTTTCTGCACTTTGTAGCGGTATGCCTACAGCTGGAACGGTTAGCTTAGCAGCTCAGTCACTTTGTCCTGCAGCGCCTGTTGCATCAATTACGGTTACTGGTGCATCTACAGATGCAGGTACAGCTTACCAATGGCAACAATCTACAGACAATGGTGTAGAATGGGTGGATGCAATTGGAGGAACAGGAGTAAATACGCTTACCTATTCTCCTCCGGTATTTGCTGGAGATCCAATTTTATATCGTTTAAGAGTATCTTGTACGACTACTGGTGACGAAGCGTATTCAAACACGTCTCAAGTGAATGGTAACCCTAGAGCGGTTCCGTTTACGGAAACATTTGATGATATTGCAAATTTAACAGGATGGGCGTCTACTGCAGGTTTTTATATTGGTTCTACTCGTGGAGCTACAGGTAATTCAGGTGCAAATGCTTATATTAATATTTGGTCTAGTACCCCTTCAGGTTATTTAAGAACGGCTAATTATGGGCCTATTACAGCAGGTCAGGCTTTACGATTTGATTATCAATTATCAAATTATAGTTCACCTTATGCTGCTCCAGCAGCAGGTTCAGGAAATGTTGTAGTAGAAGTAAGTACCGATTGTGGTGCCACGTATACTACATTAGAAACTATTAATAACGACGGTGAAGCAGGTTATAGAACTAAAACCTATTCATTAGCTGCTTATGTAGGACAAAATGTAGTGTTCAAAATCACAGGAAACAGAACATCAGGAGATTACGATTTATCTATTGATAATCTTGCTGTTATTGTGCCTGCTCCTGAAGTAGTTTCTTACAGCCCAGCAACAGTTTGTGCGGGTAGTACAGTTGCTATTTCTGGAAATTATTTTAGCACGGTTTCTAGTGTGAAAGTAGGTACTACAGAGGTGACTTTCAATATTGTAAATGCTAACACAATTACATTTATTGCACCAAGTACTTCAACGGGTGGAGCTATTACAGTTACCAACCCAGGTGGACAAGGAACAAGTGTACTTAATTTAGTTATTGATAACACCGCTGCAACAATAACAGCAGACGGTCCAACCACTTTTTGTTCAGGTAGTAGTGTCGTTTTAACGGCTAGCCCTGCATCAAGTTATTCTTGGTCAACTGGAGCTACTACTCAAAGTATTACAGTTAACCAGTCTGGTAATTATTTTGTTTCGCTAATTAATGCAAACAGATGTGAATTACGTTCAGAGTCAGTTGCTGTAACCGTAAACCCAGTTTCTTCTGAAACAGTTGAGCAATCAGCATGTGGTAGTTATACCTGGCCATTATCTGGTCAAACGTATACAGAAAGTGGAGATTACACTTATGTGACAACTAACGCAAGTGGATGTCCACATACTACAACGTTACAATTAATGATTAGTAATGGTGCTATTACGGCTCAGCCAACAGCGCCTACTATTTGTAAATCAATTGGAGCAACAGCTAGTATTTCGGTTGAAGTTTCAGGAGCTAACTTACCTACTTATCAGTGGCAAGTTCAAACTGCTTCTAGTACAACTGTTTGGACAAACATTCCACTTTTAGTTGCAGGTAATCCTAATCCTAACTATTCTGGAATTACTTCAGAAACTTTGAATATTACAAGAACTACTACATCGCTTCCTGCTACAGGAACGAAGTATAGAGTACTTGTTACTTCATGTGGTACAACGGTAACTTCAAACGCAGTAGCATTAGCAGAATTGGCAACATTGTCAAAAGCTGCAACTATTACTGTAGTTAGTTCATTGTCTCCTGCATTAACAACATGTGAAGGTTCAACAGTGAACTTATCATTAGCAGCAGGAAGTATTGGAAATGTTCAATGGGAAATGTCAACGACATCTGCTACGGCAGGCTTTACTCCTGTTGGATCATTAATTCAACAATCAGCTTTGTCAGCTGTAAACACAATAATGTCATTTACTACGCCAACTTTAACTCAAGATACTTGGTTTAGAGTAGTGGCAACAAATGGTGTTTGTAATTCAGCTACCTCTGCAGCTATTAAAATTAATGTTAGTACTATACCAACAGCAGGAACAATTGCTGGAGGAGACGTAACAGTTTGTGCGCCACTTGTGGCACCATCAAGTACTGTATTTGATGTAACTGGAAGTGCTTTGGCAAATTCAATTACAAACAGTACAACATTATCATTAGAAGGCACTACTTCAGGAACAACCATAGTTTGGGAAAGAAGTATAAACTTTGTAAACGCTACTAATGCTGCACCAGTATGGTCAACGGTTACTAATGTAACGGCTACTACAGCAACAGGTGCTTCTTATTCAGGTGCAGGTACTGGAGAATTAGTGGTAGGTAACTTAGCTGCAACTACATGGTTTAGAGCACGCGTAATCAATGGCGCTTGTTCAGTAATAACAGATGAAGTTAAGATTACAGTTTCACCAGCTGCTAAAGCTGGAACAGTTACTTCTCCAACAACAGTATGTACAGGAGGAAGTATTACATTTACTTCAGCGGCTTACACAGGAAGTGCGATTGCATGGGAAGTTTCAACTACTTCTGCAACTACAGGATTTAGTACTGTAGCAGGAGCTAACGAACTTACTTTTACCATGGATAATGTTACTTTAGTAGCACCAGGTCAAAAATTCTATGTAAGAAGTGTGGTAACAAGCGGTGCTTGTACACAAGCACGTAGCGCTGTAAGAACTGTTACAGTTGATCCAACATCAGTAGCAGGAACGGTTACTGGAGCAGGAATCGTTTGTTCAGGTGGCGGAGCTACATTAAGATTAGCAGGAAATGTTGGATTAATCCAATGGGAATATTCTGCTGATGGTGTAGATTATGTGAATGTACCAACTGCAACAGTAGGAAGTGCATCATCATTTAGCACTACATCTGCTACTGGTACTTCAGCAACTTATGTTCTTACGAATGTAACAGCGGGTACTTACTTTAGAGCTAAAGTAACAAGCGGATCTTGTTCAGCAAGTTATACAACACCAGTCCAAATGGTTATTGGAACAGAAGCTGTAGCAGGAACTGCAACAGCAGCAAGTTCTACAATTTGTGCAGCGAGTGGTACTACAATCACCTTAACAGGTAATGTTGGTGCAATTCAATGGCAAAGATCATCAAACTGGACGGCTGCAACTCCAACATGGACAGCGGTTTCAAATGCAACAGCATCAACGTTAGCAACAGGAAACTTAACAGCTTCTACCGCTTTCAGAGCCGTGGTGTCAATAGGTTCATGTTCAACAGTTGAAACTGAACCAGTGATTATTACAGTGAATCTTGCAGCAAAAGGAGGAACAGCAGCTATTGCTACTACAAATCCAGGAGCTACAATATGTACAGGATCTAGTAAAACATTAACCGTAACAGGAAATGTTGGATCGATCCAATGGCAAATGTCTACAGAATCTGCTACAGCAGGATTTGAAAACGTTGCTGGAGCAACTAGTTCACCATATACGTTTACTAACATTACTCAAAACACTTGGTTTAGAGCGGTAGCAACAAGTGGTGTATGTACTGCAACAGCAAATTCAACAGTTGTAGCAATTACAGTAACGACAATTCCAGCAGTAGCAGGAACAATTTCAGGTAACAACTCGGTTTGTACTGCAACAGGTTCTACGTTAACTCTAGAAGGGTCAACAGGAAGTATTGTTTGGCAAAAAGCAGTTGCTCCATTTACAACATGGGCAGCGATTTCAGGTCAAACAACTGCAACGCTAGCAACAGGAAACTTAACAGCTACTACAGCGTTCAGAGCAATTTTAACTAGCGGTTCATGTACGGCTACAACAAGTGCTTATGTAGTAACAGTTTCTCCATTAGCTAAAGCAGCTACGATATCTGGAAACAGTTTAATTAAAACATTAGCAAATGCAATTTGTACTACTACTACAGCACCTTTAACTTTAGGTTCAGGTACAGTAGGTACAATTCAATGGCAGTTTTATAATGCTGGAAGTTCAGCTACAGCTGTAACTGCAACAACGGCCAATTCATTTACATGGACAGATATTGCTGGAGCAAATGCATCAGTATTAGCAGCATCAAGTGCTACTATCGGTAATGTTTGGTTCCGTGTTAAAATGACAAGTGGACCATGTTCAGTTGTGTATAGCGCGCCAGTTAATGTTTGGTTTAAATCTTGTACTACAAGAGAGGAAGCTCCAATCACAATTTTTACAGTGAAAGGATATCCAAACCCATATTCTACAAACTTCACATTATCGTTAGATACACCGAGCGATTCTATGGTTTATGTAAGTGTATTTGATATGACAGGAAAACTGATCGAGAATAGAGAAGTTATGCCTTCAGATTTAGAAGACTTACAGTTAGGTTCAAATTGGTCTACAGGTGTTTACAATGTTATTGTAACACAAGACAACCAAGTGAAAACTATGAGAATGATTAAAAAGTAATACAGTAGCTTGCAAGTACGGATTACCATCTGTATAAGTAAACTATATTATTCAATAAGAGGAGGCTGTCGAAAGACAGCCTCTTTTTGTTTGTATGGCTTTGTAATAAAAATCTTATTTTCTTTCCTGAGTACCGTTTGTACTTTAATTCCTCTTATATAAATATACTTTTTTGAGGCACAAGATTTCATTGTAAACTCTACAATAGTCCTATTGTAAAATTTTTACTTTAGTAGTACTTCGATTTTTTTGACATTCTCAAAACATTAGGACCTGATTTTGCAGGACTTAATATACTAGTAAAACAGCAATCTATTATGATTCGTTTGTATTAAGCAATGATTGCTTTTGCTTTTGATATTAATGCTGTATAGGCTATTATAAAAGAGCTGTTTACTCCAAAACACGGGTAAGATTGAAGCGATACGTTTCAATTCGTTAGTTATTTCCTTCTTCTAAATAGTTGAATTGGATTAATTTCTTACTTGATTTTGAATCTTTTCGTTAATTATATTCTATAAATATTTAACTCACTACATCAAATTCTTAAAAAAATTTTTGCCAATGCTAAAGCAAAGTAAGTTTGGTATTACAAATTAGCCCATTTATAGCTTAATTGCGCCATTTTGTTCTTTAAAGCTTGAATAATATTATAAATTATATTTTCTGTGTTATATGAGTAATAAAACAATAATAGAAGTGAAGTAAATAGTTAGTTTATCGAATATAAAAATGACAATTAAATTTGTGGGATAAAAAAAGCACCAACTTTTGTTGGTGCTTTTTTTATTATCTTATTCTAATCTTGATTATTGTGAATTTTTACAAGAATCAAATCAGTAGAAAAGTTATTCAATAACTAATTTTTTTGTAGCAGTTTTACCCTCTTCAGTAATTTTTACTAAATAAACTCCAGCAGCTAATCCAGAAACGTTCATAGTAGAATTGATTTCTTTCGAGCTTAAAACTTCTTTACCTAAAATATCGAAAATTTGAACAGACTTGTTTGCATTTGCAGTAGATGTAAAGAATAGAGTATCTCCTTTTAAAGGATTTGGATACATAGTTAAACCCTCGATTGCATTAAATGACGAAGAAGACATTGTAGCTATTTCTCCAGAAATTACTACATCATCTATACTAAAGTTACCACCAGCAGCTTCAGCATTCCATCCATAAAATCTTAAAGTAGTAGGCCCAGTTAAATTTGTGAAAGAAGGACCAGATAAGGTTATAGTGCTTCCAACTTGTGCCGTATTATTATCTGTATTATAAAAGAAAATATTTCCAGTAACCACCTCTAAACTAGCATTTGCAGGATTAATTGATGCAGGTAAATTAGCTGCATAGGAATCTACACTAGATCTAACCGAATAATTTCTAACACCTGTTCCAGATCTTTGTACTTTAAACGTAACCCCTGTTAAATTATATGCCGTGCCAGAAGTTGGCGTAATAGTTACTTGATAGTAGGTAGTTGCACTTAATGCACCTGTAAAATTAGCAAATACATTATCTCCATTTGCCGCTCCTAATGGTTGATTTGCAAAAGCAAATCTTCCAGTACTAGCAGAATTAGTTGGTGGAGAAGTTGTGTTAACCGCTGAAAAATTCCCAAAAGTTAAACCAGCCACAGTTGGAACAGGGCTTGGATCAGTAGCTCCAGATGTAGCCGTAACACCAGCAAAATCATAAGTCGCTGTAAATACTTGAGCAAATGAAATAGAAGCAAATGAAATAAAAAATAATGTGTATAGTTTTTTCATAGTATTTTTTTTTAAATTAATTTACAAATATAAAAATTTTGATTTAATAAAATAAAGTATTTTATATTATTTAATAAATTCTTAATTTCGATCATTAATTCTATCAAAAAATGCAAATATTTTTTATAATCTTTATCTTGAATTAAGGGAAAGCTATATTAAATTATTTGGAATAAATTTACTATAAAGTGGTTTAGCCTATAAAAAAAATTAATTTATAGTCTAAATTTATCATATGCCTTAAGAACAGAACTATTAAATAAAGAAAGCAACAAATAAAATAAAGATTCTGTACCAGGCTTTATTGAATGCCATATGATTTTTGTAAAATTCACTGCTTTGACTATATTTGTAAAAAAATTACAGTATGTCCCAATCTAAAATTTGGTTGTCTTCCCCTCACATGGGAGGTACCGAACAAAAATATATACAAGAAGCGTTTGAAGCCAATTGGGTAGCTCCTTTAGGGCCTAATGTTAATGGTTTAGAGCAAGATTTACAAGACTATCTTTCTAGTGACGCTAAAGTTGGGGCCCTAAGTTCAGGAACCGCAGCCATCCATTTAGGGTTAGTTTTGTTAGGTGTGAAGGCCGGAGACGAGGTAATCTGTCAAAGTATGACGTTTTCAGCCTCTGCTAATCCAATTTTATATTTGGGTGCCACTCCTATTTTTATTGATAGTGAAACACAAACCTGGAATATTTGCCCGGTTGCTTTAGAAGAAGCCATTGAAGATCGAATTAGCAAAGGGAAAAAACCTAAAGCTATTATCGCGGTGCATTTATATGGAGTGCCGTATCAAGTGGAGGAAGTAAGAGCTGTAGCCGATAAATATAACATACCTATACTAGAGGATAGCGCAGAAGCTTTAGGAAGCTCATACAAATTACAAAAATGCGGGACCTTTGGTGATGTTGGGGCGCTATCATTTAATGGCAATAAAATTATAACTACTTCAGGGGGTGGGGCTATCGTAACAAGAACCACTGCACAAAAAGAGAAAGCCGTTTTTTATGCCACACAATCCCGAGACAATGCACCACATTACCAACATTCCGAAATTGGCTACAACTACCGCATGAGTAATATTTGTGCAGGAATCGGAAGAGGACAAATGGAAGTCTTAGATAAGCACGTAAGTTTACGAAGAGCCATGCACGATTTTTATGTGGAAGCCTTTAAGGGAATTGAAGGGGTAACCGTTTTTTCAGCTCCTAATGAAGATTATTTTGCCAATTATTGGCTAAGTGCAATCACCATTGATGCATCTCAAACAAATGGGATTACCAGAGAAACCTTACGTTTGGCTTTTGATGCTGCTAATATCGAATCACGTCCTTTGTGGAAACCTATGCATATGCAGCCTATATTTGAAAAATACCCTTACTTTGGAGGCACTATAGCTGAAACCCTATTTGAAAACGGTTTGTGTTTGCCTTCAGGATCTAATCTTACCGATAGTGATCGTAATCGAATTTTAACGGTAATTAAGCAAGTGTTTGGTTAAGAGGTAATCTATTATTGGAAGATTTGAAAATTCAATTTTGTTTTTCAATATTAAAAGCATATAACTTCCTTGTACCTATACAGCTCGTAATTCTTTCATAAAATTACTTTCATGTTTTTGTTTTAAACGCAAAGTAACGTTATAGTTTTTAATACTTTAAATTTAGCTTTTTGGTTTTTCTTAAAGGTAGTTGTTATTTTCTTGGATCATTTCGTAATTAAATAGTAAAGACGATCTCTTTAACTTAAAACTTTAAAAATTTTTACCAAAATAATATAAAAAATCACATTTATAAATACATTTTTTTTACATTCGCACAAAATAAGTATTTTAATTATGAAAACAACGAGTAAACTCCATTTAATATTTTTTTTAATAGTGTCTTCCTCACTTTATTCTCAGTTCAACGTGAATAATATTTCAGTTGAAGCGAACTATGGGTACACTGGAGCCATTTCACCTTATCAGAAAAAATTCAAATCTAATTTTTCGGGGATGAATCACTACGATATCGGAATACGATATATGTTCAATGAAAAATTTGGTGCAAAAGTTACTTACAAATTAGATCATTTTGTAAACGATCCAGGTGGAAAAATAGGAATTACTTACAGTACGGTTTCATTATCAGGAATTTATAACGTTGGAAAACAATTGGGACTTACCTATTTAACTAGAGATAAACTAGGACTTAATGCCCACTTGGATGCCGGAATGGCATTAGGTTATATTATTGGTAAAAATGATAGTGAGCAGGTAAAAATAGTAGGAATTGGAATTACACCGATGTATAAGGTTTCTAATAAATTAGCTCTAACGGCGGATTACACCCATAGCTTTACCATGGATCAAAATTATGGTTTTGACGGAATAATTTTAAATAAAAACAAAACGCCACAATCAGGGGCCTTTTATAACTTTTCAGTGGGTTTAATTTATTATTTAGGTGAAAACAAATACCATTCAGATTGGTATTAATTTAAATAAGTAAATATCAATAAGCCGTCTATTATTTTAATTTCTCAAAATAATAAACGGCTTTTTTGTTACATAATATATTGCTCACTTTTCAATTAAACCATTTGCTTAGAACACCTGTGTAAATATGAATAAATTTATTTTTTTATTATTTTTTTGGTCTTCTGTCTATTGTCAAGAGTTTAAATTTGATAAAATGGCTGTTTATCAATCCAAATCAGAAATTCAAGAAACACTTTTTTGTAATTCTAAAGATGGAGACTATGTTTTAAAAATAGGAAATGATGTTTTTGGTACATATGCTTATTTAGATGATTTCAAAAACAAATTGTCACATCGTTTTATTGTTAATTCTATAAAACAAAATAATAACGAAATTCGACTTATATTTAATTACGAATATAGTATGAGAGATACAGTTGTTAATTTTGAAAATTATCTTGAGTATGAAGTTATTTCAGAAGATGACACTTATATTTATGGATCTATCACTAGTTATAAGAACAAAAGGAAGAAAAAACCATTTTCAAAATTTGAAATTAAAGTTTTAAAAGCAAAAGAAAGTTACTTTTATTTGTCCAGGTATCTGTTTTTTCATCCCTTTGAAAATAATAGTAGCTTTAATTTAAATATTAACGGAATTATTCAGGAAGTAACTAAAGTAAGTGTTTTTAAATCTGGTAAAGAAGTTGATAAAACCGATTCCTACAATGATAAAAAATTAGCTTCTTTTCAGGAAGTTGATTTTAATGTTACTGTTCCAAAAAGTTTCTACATAAAAAATTAAAACGGCTAAAACGGCAAATTATTCTTAATTTTTTCTAAAAAAACACCATAAACCACATAATTTAACGGACAATTAACAACTTATATTATTTTTATATAGCAACTTGCGTTGTTAAAGTGTTTTTTTAAAATGTATAGAAAATAATTCAAAATAAAATGCAAGAAAATAATACAGGGATAGACATTAGTGCGCTAAATGAAAAAATTGAAAACGAAAGTGCCTTTATTGATTTACTTACGTCAGAATTAGGAAAAGTAATAGTTGGGCAAAAATCAATGATAGAACGCTTGTTAATCGGCTTATTAGGTCAAGGACATGTTTTATTAGAAGGGATGCCTGGATTAGCCAAAACGTTGGTCATAAATACCTTATCTAAAGCCGTTCATGCGAGTTTTCACCGCATTCAATTTACACCAGATTTACTACCTGCGGATGTGGTAGGAACAATGGTGTACAATTTTAAAGAAAATGAATTTTCTGTAAAAAAAGGACCCATTTTTGCCAATTTTGTCCTGGCAGATGAAATTAATAGAGCACCTGCTAAAGTCCAATCTGCTTTGCTTGAAGCTATGCAAGAAAAGCAAGTAACAATTGGCGAAACTACTTATAAATTAGACACTCCTTTTTTAGTTTTAGCTACACAAAACCCAGTAGAACAAGAAGGAACATATCCGTTACCAGAAGCTCAAGTAGACAGATTCATGCTAAAAACCATTGTCGATTACCCGAAAATGGAAGAAGAACAACTTATTATTCGTAATAGTTTAAAGGAAACTTCTGCAACAATAAATCCAGTGGTAAGCATCGCGCAAATCATCAAAGCGCAACAAACCGTTAAGGAAGTGTACATGGATGAGAAAATTGAAAAATATATTTTAGATATTGTTTTTGCTACGCGTTACCCAGAAAAATATAGATTAGACAATTTAAAGCCATTAATTAGTTTTGGAGCTTCGCCACGTGGGAGTATCAATTTGGCATTGGCAGCAAAATGTTATGCTTTTATCAAACGAAGAGGCTATGTAATCCCTGAAGATGTTAGAGCCGTAGTACACGATGTATTACGTCACAGAATAGGTATTACCTATGAAGCCGAAGCCGAAAACATCACTTCAGAAGATATCATAAATAAAGTTTTAAATCAGGTACAAGTACCTTAAATTTGGTTTAAACAACAGTTACAGTTAAAAATCTGTTACTGAAACAGAATGCCAAAATGGAAACGAAAGCGTTACTAAAAAAAGTCAAAAAAATTGAAATTAAAACCCGAAGATTGAGCGATCATATTTTCTCGGGACACTATCACACGTCTTTTAAAGGACGAGGTATGACTTTTTCTGAAGTGCGCCAATACCAATATGGTGATGATTTTAGAGCCATAGATTGGAATGTTTCCGCAAGAAATAATGATGCATTTGTAAAAATATTTGAAGAGGAACGCGAATTAACCATGATGTTAGTTATCGACTGCTCAGCATCTCAGAATTTTGGAACCTCTTCTCAAAACAAAAAAGATATGGTTACCGAAATTGCTGCAACGTTGGCTTTTTCGGCTACACAAAATAACGATAAAATAGGGTTAGTGTTATTTACCAACGAAATAGAATTATATATTCCACCTAAAAAAGGAAAATCACACGTTTTAAAAATTATCCGCGAATTAGTCGAATGGCAACCGAAAAGCAAAACTACCAATGTGGCCTTTGCGTTAGAATTTTTATCAAGCGTAATAAAAAAACGAGCTATTGTGTTTTTAATTTCCGATTTTATGACTTCCGATTTCCAAAAACCGCTGCAAATTGCTTCTAAAAAACACGATGTAACAGGAATTAGAATATTTGATTCCCGCGAAAAATCACTCCCAAATGTAGGAATTATTCAAATGCAAGATGCAGAAACGAAACAAATGATTTGGTTAGATACACAAACCGCAACTACCCGTTTGGAATATGAAAAAAATTACAAAAACAAGGTTGAAATTTGCCAAAATATTTTTCGTAAATGTGCCGCAGGATTGGTAGAAACAGAAACAAATGAAAGTTACGTAACAAAATTAGTAACCTATTTTAAAAGTAGAGCCTAATGCAAATTAAATTTATTTTTCTTTTCATATTTTCTGCAGTTGTTGGGTTTTCTCAAACAATAGAAACGGCTGTATCTAAAAAAGAAATTAAAATTGGCGAACAAATTCAGCTTACTTTAAAAACAAAAGTAAACCAAAAAGAGGTGGTTTTTTTCCCCGATTTAGATTCGATTGGTACACTTGAAGTGGTGCAATCTTTTCCAACAGAAAAGAATAAGAAGGGCAACCAAACCGAGTGGATAAAAAAATACAACCTTACGCAATTTGATGCGGGCACCTATAAAATTCCAGCATTAGAAGTACTAATAAATAGCAAAAAAATAAATTCAGAAAGCATTACTGTAGTGGTAACAGATGTAGTAGTAGATACTACCAAGCAAAAAATGCACGAGATAAAAGAAGACGAAGTTCTTTCTATACAACCAGAAGAAAAGTCTCATGAACTTTCAGACTATCAAATAATTTTAGGTGTATTTTTTGCTTTTGTCTTAGCAGGACTACTTTATATAATTTTGCGAATAAAACAGCGTAAAAAAACAAAATCTGAAGCCTATATTTCTCCATATAATAGAGCCTTTTTAGCTTTTTCAGAAGTAAATGCCAATGCCAATTCTAAAGAATATTATTCTAATTTAACCCAAATAATAAAATCATATTTTGAAAAAACGTTAGAATTTTCTGCGTTAGAAAGTACTACGGAACAGTTTATTTTTAAACTAAAAAACGCAGTAAAAAACAAGAAATTTGAAATCACAGAAACGGCTATTGCTCAAATTGAAACCCTTTTTACTAAGGCAGATTTAGTAAAGTTTGCCAAAATTATTATTTCGCTACCAGAACAAAATGCAGATAAAATAGCTTCGGAAAATTTAATTAATGTTTTTCATAAAACAATACCTGTTACTGCCGAAGAACAACAAGTTGCGTTAGCCAAATTAGTAGAAATAGGACAACAAAATAAATATAAAAACATCAGACAAACAGCATTTATTGTAACCTTTTTAGTGGCAATGGTTGCTGTTGTAACCTTTTTTGGATGGGAAAATGTAACCCATCATTTTTCCGCAAAAATTAACGGGAAAGATGCCGATTATTATCTAAAAAAAGAATGGATAGTCTCTGAATATGGATTACCTATTTTGCAAGTAGAAACGCCAGAAGTTTTAGTTCGTGATTTGGTTACATCAAAGAACCCAAATATTAAAAATATCGCACAATTTTCTTGGCAAAAACCGGAGGATAAATTAGCGGTCTCAGTTCAAACCATCGCGTATAAAGATTCTGTAAAAGTAAATTTAAAACAGCTTTTTAATGACGAATTAAGTCAGTTAATGCAAGAACAAGCTAATAAAATTCAAACTACAGCTAAAAAATTTAAAAACGTTAAAGCGCTTTCTGGAGATGTTTTAGAAGGAACTTTTGAAATAACTGAAACGAATGAAACCAAAAAAATGCGATTTTTTACCGTTTTTATTACTGATAGTTATGGCTTACAAAAAGTCAGAATTACCCATGATGCTAAGGACAAATTAGCTAAAGATTTTATAGATCGAATTACAAATAGTCTCGAACAACTAAATCAAGAAGATGAATAGCGCCTTTATGCATCCTCATTTTTTATGGTTGCTATTGATTATTCCAATAGCCGTGTTTTGGCATTTTGTAACAATCAAACAACAACACCCAGCCATAAAAATAAGCACAACAGAAGGGTTTTCCGCACCAAAATCTTTGGTAATGAAATGCCGCCCTTTTTTGTTTTTGTTAAAAGTAGTGGTGTTAGGATTTGTTATTATTGCTTTAGCACGACCAAGAAACACTCAAAAATCAAATTATACAGCTAGTAATAATGGGATTGATATGGTTATTGCTACTGATGTATCAGGAAGTATGCTGGCTACCGATTTTAAGCCAAACCGATTGGAAGCCATAAAAAAAGTAGCCGAATCATTTATAGAGAAACGAACAAATGACAGAATTGGTTTAGTGGTTTACGCAGGTGAAAGTTACACCAAAACGCCAATAACATCAGATAAAATAATGTTGCTAAACGCTTTAAGAGAAGTACAATACAACGGCTTAGTTTTACAAGACGGAACTGCAATAGGAATTGGTTTAGGAACCGCAATAAACCGAATTAAAAATAGTAAAGCAAAATCAAAAATCATCATATTATTAACTGATGGTGTAAATAATGTAGGTAGTTTAGATCCCATTTCAGCAGCAGAAATTGCCAAAGATTATGGAATAAAAGTATATACCGTTGGAGTAGGAACAAACGGAATGGCTAATTTTCCTGTTGCAAAAGACAGTAATGGGAATATTGTTTTTCAACCACAAAAGGTTGAAATAGACGAAAAAATTTTACAAGAAATTGCAGCAATAACTAAAGGAAAATATTTTAGAGCTACTGATAACAATAAATTAGAGGCTATTTATGATGAAATTGACGGTTTAGAAAAGTCTAAAATTTCAGAAAATCGCTTGATGCTATTTGACGAACAATTTCGTATTTGGTTACTTTTGGGATTATTTGTTTTGGTTTTAGAAATGATTTTAAGTCGCACACTATTTAAAAGTTTTATATAATGTTTGAATTTGAATCGCCCTATTATTTTATTTTGTTATTGCTTATTCCAATTGGAATTGTAGCGCAAAATAGCTATGTAAAATGGCAAACCGAAAAACAAGCAGCATTTGGAGAGCAGCAAGCAATGGAGAAACTTTTTGTGCAAGCGTCTAAAAACAAATCAAGATTAAAATTTATGCTACAAATCATGGCTGTTTTTTTTATTGTTTTAGCGTTGGTGAATCCAAAACTGGGGTCAAAAGTTGAAACAGTTCCTGCAAAAGGAGTAGAAATCGTCTTTGCCATTGATGTATCAAAAAGTATGTTATGTGCAGATGTTCAGCCCAATCGATTGGAAAAATCCAAGCAAATAATAACTCAAATACTCAATTCAATTGGTAGCGATAGAATAGGAATTGTAGCTTATGCCGGAAGTGCTTACCCTGTGTTGCCTATGACAACCGATTATGAATTGGCAAAAATGTTTACACAAAGTATGAATACAGATATAATATCTTCTCAAGGCACAGCAATTGAAAGTGCTATTCAAACTAGTGTGGATTTCTTTGACAATCCAACTTCGGGAAAAGCTATTATTTTGCTTTCAGATGGTGAAGATCACGAAAATACTTCTTTTGATGTTTCTAAACTAACAAAAGAAAAAAACGTAAAAATAATTACTGTTGGAATTGGAACTATAAACGGTGGCACAATTGAATTTACGGATGAATTGGGCTTTCAACAAGTTAAAAAAGATAAAAACGGCCAAGTTGTAACTACGAAACTAAACCAAGAAGTATTACAAAAAATTGCTTCAGAAACCAATGGAACGTATTGTAATGATCCACAACTTTCAAAAGTGGTAGCTATTATAAAATCGGCATTAGCATCGGTAAAACAACAAGAATTTAAAGCCCAACAATTGGCTCAGAAACAATCGCAATTTCAGTGGTTTTTAGGCATTGCATTTGTATTGTTACTAGTAGAATTTTTTATTACTAATCAGAAGTTTAAAGGTTTTCATATAAAAAATTGGTTTCAAAATAAACAAATTAGTTTAGTTTTTCTTTTGTTTTTTGTGACTGCACCTGCTTTTTCACAGGAAAATAAGTCGTTGAATTTTCAACAAAACGAAAAACTATTACGAGTAATAAAAGCCAAAGAAAAAACGCAAAAACAACAAGCAGAATACAATTTAGGCAATACTATTTATAATAATAAAAAGTATAGTGAAGCCATCACAAATTATAAAAATGCCGCCCAAACTGCAAAAAATAATTTACAAAAACACAAAGCATATCATAATTTAGGTAACGCTTACATGCAAGATAAAAATTATAAATTAGCTGTTGATTCCTATAAAAATGCTTTAAAGGCCAATTCAAAAGACGAAAAAACCAGATATAATTTAGCATTAGCAAAAAAATTATTAAAAAAATATCCGCCAAAACCAAATCCTAAAAAGAAGAAAAAAGATAAGGAAAACAAACAGAAAAAAGACCAAAACAATTCAAATAAAAAAGATAAAAAAACACCAAAAAAACCAAGCGCCAACAAACAGCGAATGGATAACGTGCTAAAAGCAATTAGCAATGAAGAAAAAAAAGTACAAGAAAAAGTAAACGCAAACAAAACAAAAACAAACACTACTAGTACAGAAAAAGATTGGTAATATGAACACTAAAATAAAAATTTTATTAGCCTTACTACTTTTCCCTTTTCTTTCCTTTTCACAAGTAAAATTGGAGGTAAAAGCAGAAAAAACAAACCTTAAAATTGGGGAAGTGATTCAGGTTACTTATATTTTTAACGAAGAAGGCACCAATTTTACACCGCCTAATTTTAATGGGTTTAATAAAGGGGGTTCGTATGTCTCATCTAATGAAGAATACAGTAATGGAAATTACGTTATACAACAAGTGTATACCTATGTAATTCAGGCTGCTAAAGCGGGAAAATTAGTTATTTCTCCAGCAACTATTAAATTTAACGGAAAAACATTTGCATCAAAATCTGTAGCGGTTTCTGTTTCCAATGAAAAAGCGACCGATGCCATACAGAGAAACCAAAATTCAAACACCATACCGAAACCTACTACAGTAAATAAATCCATTTCTGGTGCAAATAATTTATTGTTTATTGATGTAGAAGTTAGTAAAACCAGCGCCTTTGTAAATGAACCAGTTGAGGTGTTTTATCGT
Organism: Flavobacteriia bacterium; assembly: GCA_004293045.1. Taxonomy (GTDB): domain Bacteria; phylum Bacteroidota; class Bacteroidia; order Flavobacteriales; family Flavobacteriaceae; genus Flavobacterium. Next base: position 21,798 of record RDXY01000006.1, read on the forward strand.
ATTTATTTGGCACCCAATTTAGAGATTGAGCTAAATAAAAATATAGTTACTAAATTCAATAATTTTTGGAGTCAAACGGAAGAGGTACAAGGCGGATGGGAGCGAAAGGTTGTAAATAACAGAGTATTCAAATCTAAAATTTTCAAAAAGGCCATATTGTACCCACAAAAAATTGGAAAATTAGAAATAACACCCATCACCTTAGATTTAAATATTAGTTATCCAACAGGAGATTTTGATTTTTTTGGTGATCCAGAATTTGATGTAGCTAGAAGAGAAATTGTTTCCAATTCTAAAAATCTTCAAGTATTTCCTTTGCCAGAAAAAGGGAAACCAGATAATTTTACAGGTGCAGTTGGTACTTTTGCATTTAAAGCAAGTGTTACAAAAAACGAGTTAAAATCAGGAGAATCTTTACAACTAGATCTGATTGTTTCAGGAAAAGGAAATTTAAAATTATTTGAAATTCCTAAACCTAATGTACCAGCTAATTTTGAAATTTACGAACCAAAACATCAAGAATTTGTAAACGAAAACATAAACGGAATTTCAGGAAAAATAGTAGATAGTTATACCATAATCCCTCAAGAAAAAGGAAATTTTAAAATAAAATCACAAAATTTCTCTTTTTTCGATATAACATCAAAAACATATAAAACCATTTCAACTGAAGCTATTAATTTAGACGTTTCACAAGGCGTAAACCAAGCGCTTGACACTTCGGCTTCAAAATCTAAATTAGCTGAAAAATCGCAAAAAACAGCAACAGGTTTTGAATTTACATTTTTTCATTTTATTGGATGTGTAACTTTAGTTGGTTCTGCTTTATTGTTTTTTATGCTAAAAAGAAACCAATCAGATGTTACTGAAGCGATAATTACAGAAATAAAACCTGAAAAAAAGGAGTTTTCTGTAAACGATATGCAACAATTTATAACAAATAAAGAAGTGTTTTACCAAGAAATGGAACTCAAAATGAACGCCTTTTTACACTATAAATTTGGTTTAGAAAAAGCGGACTTGAATAAAGAAAACATCATTCAAAAATTTCAGGAGAACCACATTTCTCAAGAAAACACAAACGATTTTATAAAGCTGTTACAAAATTGCGAAAAAGTAAGATATATGCCAACATCTGATGGAAATATGCAATTGGATTTTGAAAAACTACAACAGTTAGTACAAATTATTAACGTATAAAGGCAATAATCGTAATATCATTTTGTTTAGTGTATATTTGTAGTGCAACTTATTTTATGAAATCGCCATTAACAAACGGTTTGCGCAAGCAAACACCAATAAATAAAAAAGCGATACCATATATGACCGCTAAAAAATAAATTTTACATATATGAAAAAAATACTTTTCTATTTATGCTTTTGTTTTTCGATACTTTCTTTTTCACAACAGAAATTATGGAAAGGCTATTTTTCATTTAATGAAATTACAGACATTTGTATTTCTGATCAGAAGGTATATTCCAGCACTAAAAATTCTGTTTTTAATAAAGACGTTTCCTCAAATATTTTAACCACTTTTACTTCAATAAACGATGTAAAACCAGATGAAATTACCGCTATTTTACACACTTCAAATAATTGTACTTTAATTGGAAATAAAAACGGATTAATTATCCTTATAAAACCAGATGGCACTACGTTAAATAAAGTAGACATCATTACCGATGTGCCTGTACCCGCCAATAGTAAAAAAATTAACGATTTTTATGAATATAATGGTAAAGTTTACGTGTCCACACAATACGGAATTAGCGTAATTAAATTGTCTAATTTTGAAATTGAAAGCAGTTTTTATATCGGAAATTCAGGGGAATTTATAGATGTTTTACAAACTACAATTTTTAATAATGAAATTTTTGCAGTAACCCGAACTCAAGGCATAAAAAAAGCAAGTGTAACCAATCCTTTTTTATACGATTTTTCGCAATGGTCGGTCTTTAACTCGTTAAATTGGTTAAGTATTGTTACATTTAGTAATCAATTAGTTGCGATGAACACTAATGGAATTACCTATAAATTTTCTAGTAATATTGCGGTTCCATTTTCGCAACAGGTAACAAATGGGTTAAAACTTAGAACCGATTCCGTTTATTTAACCCTAACCAACCAGTGGCAAATTTTACTTTATAATCAAAATTTTACATTGGTAAATAGTATTTATCAAGTGCCCAACTTCCCGGATTCGTTTACTTGCGCCCATACTAAAAATGAAAAATTATACATCGGAACCTCTAAAAACGGATTGTTTGAAACCACTTGTTCTAATTCTATTGTTTTTACAAATATATCACCAAACGGGCCTATTGAAGATTTAGCTTTTAAAGTAACCAAAACCAAAACGGATTTATGGTTAACTCACGGAAGTTATGATAAAACATATACGCCTGATTATAAGTTACAAGGCATTAGTATTTTTAATACCAATACGGGTTGGACTAAAATTCCTAACACCGAAGTAGCAGGTGCTGTTACGCTGGCAGCAATTATAGAAAACCCAAGAAATAACAGTGAAGTTTTTATAGCTTCTGGACAAAGTGGTTTATTGAAATTTACGAATAAAACAAATCCCTTTTTATTCAATCAAACCAATTTTTTAGAATCGGTAACGCTACCGCCGCCAAACCAAAACTACGTTTCGGTGCGAATTAACGGAATGAAATATGATAAAGACGGGAATTTATGGCTAACAAACGCTTTAGTTAACAACGGAATAAAAGTATTAAAAAGCAACAATACTTGGCAGTCGTATAATTTAAGTACCGTAATTCAAAATCCTACTGCATTGCATTATGGCAACATAGACATCGATAAAAATGGCACAAAATGGGCAGCAACATATGCAGGTGGGGTACTTGCTTTTAATGAAAAATACAATAATAAATTCATAATCATAAATGAAGAAAACGGGAATTTACCAAACAATGACGTGCGATGCGTGGCTGTGGATAATAAAAACCAACTTTGGATTGGAACGTTTAAAGGATTAAGAATTTTAAATAGCGTAGATAGATTTATTTCCGAGACAGCACTATCAACAACAAATATTGTCATTCAGGATGGTGATTTGGCTCAAGAATTATTTTACCAACAAGTAATTCAAGATATTAAAGTAGATGGCGCCAACAACAAATGGGTAGCTATTGCGGATGCTGGCGTTTTTCAGGTTAGTTCAAATGGACAAACTACTTTACGAAGATTTACAAAAGAAAACTCGCCTTTACCAAGCAATAATGTGTTAGATATTGAAATTGATGAGGTTTCAGGCGAAGTGTTTTTTGCAACCGATAAAGGGCTAGTTTCCTTTTTAGGAGCAGCTACAAAAGGAGACGATGATTTACAAAACGTATACATATATCCAAATCCGGTACGTCCTGAATATTCAGGAACAGTAAAAATATCTGGATTGATGGACAAAGTAAATTTGAAAATCACAGACATCGAAGGAAATTTGGTTTTTGAAACCACATCTTCTGGTGGAACGGTAGAATGGGACACCACAGCGTTTGGAAAATATAAAGTAGCGTCGGGCGTATATATGGTTTTTGTATCGTCTAGTGATGCAGCTGAAACTACAGTAAAAAAAATAATGGTAATTAGATAATGCAAATAAAAACCAAAGCTATTGTTTTAAGTGCCATTAAGTACCAAGAAAAAAGTTTAATTGTTAAATGTTTTACACAATCAGACGGGTTAAAATCTTATTTCATAGCCAGTGCTTTTTCTTCTAAAAAAACCAATCAAAAAATAGCTTATTTTCAGCCATTAACTATTTTAGATATTGAAGCCAATCATAAAAATAAAGGCGCCTTAGAGCATTTTAAAGAAGTAAAACTCGCGTATAATTATCAAAACATAAATACAGATATTGTAAAAAGCGCTATGGTTTTTTTCTTGTCAGAAGTTGTAAATAATAGTGTTTTTGAAGAAGAAAAAAACGAGAATTTATTTTCATTTTTAGAAACGTCTTTGTTGTGGTTAGATGCGAATGATTCGGTTACCAATTTTCATCTGATCTTTCTTTTAGAACTCACCAAATTTTTAGGGTTTTATCCACAAACTCAAGAAACAGATTTTGCCTATTTTGAAATGATTGATGGTGTGTTTTCTCCATTTCAAGGAACAAGTTGCCTAAACGCACACGAAACGAATTTGCTAAAAAAGGCATTACGATTAAGATATGACGACAATCAGAAAGCATTTGCTGGAACAGAACGACAAATACTGTTAAAAATCCTTCTAGATTATTATGCCATTCATTTAGACGGTTTTAAAAAACCAAAATCATTAGAGGTCTTAAAAGAAGTTTTTTCTTAACCTACAACTTTTGCCTTATACCTTTTGCCTTTTCTCATTAAATCCTTACTTTCGCAAATTGATTTAAGATAGCGACAAAATGAGCACAAAATTTACAGAATACAAAGGACTTGACTTACCAACGGTAGCCTCAGAAGTTCTTGATTTTTGGAAGGAAAATAACATCTTTGAAAAAAGTGTATCTACACGGGAAGGCAACCCACCATTTGTGTTTTTTGAAGGACCGCCTTCAGCAAACGGATTGCCAGGAATTCACCACGTGATGGCGCGGGCTATTAAAGATATTTTTTGTCGATATAAAACTCAAAAAGGATTTCAAGTAAAACGAAAAGCAGGTTGGGATACACACGGATTACCTGTAGAATTGGGTACGGAAGCCGCTTTAGGAATCACAAAAGAAGATATCGGAAAAACCATTTCTGTTTCAGATTACAATGAAGCATGTAAGAAAACAGTAATGCGTTATACCGATGTGTGGAACGATTTAACCGAAAAAATGGGCTATTGGGTAGATATGGAAGATCCCTATGTGACTTATAAATCCAAATATATGGAATCGGTTTGGTGGCTTCTAAAACAAATTTACAATAAAGATTTATTATACAAAGGGTACACCATTCAACCGTATTCACCAAAAGCGGGTACAGGATTATCTTCGCACGAAGTAAATCAACCTGGTTCGTATCGTGATGTTACAGATACGACAGTTGTAGCACAATTTAAAACTAAACAAGATACATTACCAAACTTTTTACAAGGTTTTGGAACCATTCATATTTTAGCTTGGACCACCACCCCTTGGACGTTGCCATCGAATACAGCGTTAACAGTTGGGCCAAAAATAGATTATGTTTTAGTACAAACTTTTAATCAATATACTTTTGAGCCCGTAACGGTTATTTTAGCTAAGAATTTAGTAGGAAAACAATTTGGAAAAGGATTTTTTGCAAGCACAGAAGCCACTGATTTTCAGAATTTTAAAGCAGGCGATAAAAATATCCCATATCAAATTTTAACCGAATGCAAAGGTTCAGCTTTAGTTGGAATGCGTTACGAACAATTGATGCCATTAGCATTACCCTATCAAAACCCAGAAAATGCGTTTCGAGTAATTGCTGGAGATTTTGTAACTACCGAAGACGGAACAGGTATAGTTCACACCGCACCTACTTTTGGAGCAGATGATGCTAAAGTAGCCAAAGAAGCCACTCCAGAAGTACCGCCAATGTTGGTTTTAGATGAAAATGGAAACGCAGTTCCTTTGGTAGACTTACAAGGAAAATTCATTTCTAATTTAGGTGAATATTCTGGGAAATATGTTAAAAACGAATACTATAACGAAGGCGAAGCACCAGAACGCTCTGCCGACGTAGAAATTGCTATCCAATTAAAAGAAGAAAACAAAGCCTTTAAGGTTGAAAAATACGTACACAGTTACCCACATTGCTGGAGAACAGACAAACCTATTTTATATTATCCATTAGATTCTTGGTTCATTAAAGTAACAGAAATCAAAGATAGAATGTTCGATTTAAACGAAACCATCAACTGGAAGCCAAAAGCTACAGGAGAAGGTCGTTTTGGAAATTGGCTAAAAAACGCCAATGATTGGAACTTATCACGTTCAAGATACTGGGGAATTCCTTTGCCAATTTGGAGAAATGAAGAAGGAACAGAAGAAATTTTAGTAGGTTCGGTAGCAGAATTATATGAAGAAATTGAAAAAGCAATTGCTGCTGGTTTTATGACCGAAAATCCATTTAAAGGATTTGAAATCGGAAACATGACCGAAGAAAATTACGATTTAGTCGATTTACACAAAAATGTGGTGGACGAAATTATATTGGTTTCTGCATCGGGCAAACCCATGAAACGAGAAAGTGATTTAATTGACGTTTGGTTCGATTCGGGTGCGATGCCTTATGCACAATGGCATTATCCTTTCGAGAACAAAGATAAAATTGACGAAAACAAAGACTTTCCTGCCGATTTCATTGCAGAAGGAGTAGACCAAACGCGTGGTTGGTTTTATACCCTACACGCCATTTCTACCTTAGTTTTTGATAAAATTGCTTATAAAAATGTAGTGTCAAATGGTTTAGTATTAGACAAAAACGGACAAAAAATGTCAAAACGTTTAGGTAATGCCGCCGATCCATTTGATACGTTAGCCGAATATGGCCCTGATGCTACGCGTTGGTATATGATTTCAAATGCCAATCCGTGGGACAATTTAAAATTTGATTTAGAAGGTATTGCTGAGGTACGAAGAAAATTCTTTGGAACGCTTTATAACACCTATTCTTTCTTTGTATTATACGCCAATATTGATCGTTTTACTTACAGTGAGGACGAAGTTCCTTTAGCAGAAAGACCAGAAATTGACCGCTGGATTTTGTCCGAATTACATACGCTTATTCAAGTAGTTGATGTCGCTTACGCAGATTACGAACCTACTCGTGCTACAAGAGCAATTTCTGATTTTGTTCAGGAGAATTTGAGCAATTGGTACGTGCGTTTATGTCGTCGTAGATTTTGGAAAGGCGACTATGCTCAAGACAAAATTGCCGCCTATCAGACGCTTTATACCTGCTTAGAAACGGTTGCAAAATTAGCCGCCCCGGTAGCGCCTTTCTTTATGGATAGACTATATAAAGACCTGAATGCCAATACTAATAAGGAAAAATTTGAAAGCATCCACTTGGCAAATTTCCCTATTTCGGTTGAAAACTTTGTTGATAAATCACTAGAAAGTAGAATGCAGAAAGCACAAACTATTTCCTCGTTGGTTTTATCACTACGTAAAAAAGAAATGATAAAAGTACGTCAACCTTTACAAAGAGTAATGATTCCAGTACTTGACGCTACTTTTAAAGCTGAAATTTTAGCTATTGAAGACTTGATCAAGGCAGAAGTTAATGTAAAAGAAATAGAAGTATTAGAAGATGCTTCTGGGGTATTAGTTAAACAAATTAAACCTAATTTTAAAGCATTAGGACCCCGTTTTGGAAAAGATATGGGCTTGATTGCCAAAGAGATACAGTCTTTTTCGCAAGATCAAATTAATGAATTAGATAAAACAGGCGAACTAACCATAATTAATTCTGAAAAAAGCATTACTTTAACACTCGAAGATGTGGAGATTTCATCTCAAGATATCCCGGGTTGGTTAGTGGCCAATTCAAACGGAATTACAGTAGCTTTAGACATCACAATTTCTGAAGCATTACGTAAGGAAGGGATAGCAAGAGAGTTAGTCAACAGAATTCAAAATATTCGTAAAGATTCTGGTTTTGAAGTTACAGATAAAATTAAAGTTCAACTACTAAAAAATGATAGTATTGAACAAGCAGTACTAGCAAATGAATCTTACATTAAATCAGAAACGCTAACCAATGAACTAATTTTTGTGTCAGAAATAACAAATGGTACGGAAGTTGAGTTTGATGAGTTAAAAACAATAATACAAATTTCAAAATAATAAAACCATTTGGTGCTATTGGATTGAAATAATAAATTTTAAAAACAGGTTAATTATGATAGATCAACAAATAAGATTCTCAGATGCAGAATTACAAGAATTTAAAGACTTAATTAATTTAAAGTTAAATAAAGCAAAAAATGACTTAGAATTAATTAAAAGTGCCTATTTAAATGATTCTAACAACGGAACGGAAGATACTTCCCCAACATTCAAAGCATTTGAAGAAGGTAGCGAAACCATGAGTAAAGAAGCCAATTCGCAATTAGCTATTCGTCAAGAAAAATTTATACGCGATTTAAAAAACGCATTGGTTCGTATTGAAAACAAAACATACGGAATATGTAAAGTTACTGGACAATTAATTAATAAAGAACGCTTAAAAATTGTACCTCACGCTACTATGAGCATTGAAGCTAAAAATTTACAGCGTTAAAAAACGGCATTAAAAATAGAAACGCTCCTTTTGGGGCGTTTTTTATTAGTTAAAATTACTACTTTTGCACAAACATTAAAAAAATGAACCTAAGAAAAGCCGCTTTATTTGTATTTCTTATTTTACTTGTTGATCAAGCCAGTAAAATTTACATCAAAACAAATTTTTATATTAACGAACAAGTAAAAGTGTTTGATTGGTTTAGAATTTACTTTGTAGAAAACGAAGGAATGGCATGGGGCGCTGAAATTCCAGGTAATTATGGCAAATTATTTTTAACACTTTTCAGAATTATTGCTGTGGGTGGAATTTCATGGTGGTTGTATGATTCTATTAAGAAAGGGTTGTCCAATTATTTAACTTTTGCCATTACTTTAATTTTAGCTGGGGCTATTGGTAATATAATTGACTCTGTTTTTTATGGTGTAGTTTTTAATGATAGTTATAGTCAAGTAGCTACAATGTTTGCTGACAAACCTTATGGAACCTGGTTTCATGGTGAAGTAGTGGATATGTTTTATTTCCCAATAATTAAAGACATTCCAATGCCAGAATGGGTCCCTTTTATTGGCGGCAGACCTTTTACGTTTTTCAACGCTATTTTCAACGTGGCCGATGTAGCCATTTCAACAGGTTTTGGAATTCTAATTGTATTCAACAAAAGATGTTTTAACTAAAAACAAAACATAATTTTCTGTTATTTTAATTCTTATTTATTCCTATTTTAAATAATCATATCGTAAATTTGCATTAAATACTTATGATATGTTCGATGTACAAAAAATAAGAGCCCAATTTCCAATCTTATCACAAAGTGTTAACGGAAAACCTTTAGTGTATTTTGATAATGGAGCGACTTCACAAAAACCGCAAGTTGTAATTGATAGTATTGTAGATTATTATTCTAAATACAATGCAAATATTCATAGAGGGGTTCATACGTTGAGTCAATTAGCTACTGATGCCTACGAACAAGCGCGATTTAAAATCCAAAAGCATTTTAATGCGAAACAACCGTTTGAAATCATTTTTACATCAGGTACAACCGAAAGTATTAATTTAGTTGCCAATGGTTTTGCTTCTTTAGTAGATAAAGACGATGAAATTATTATTTCAGCATTAGAACATCATAGTAATATTGTGCCTTGGCAGATGTTGTGTGAACAAACGGGTGCGATTTTAAAAGTTATTCCAATAGATAGTAATGGCGAGTTAATTATGTCGGAATACGAAAAATTACTTTCCAATAAAACCAAATTAGTTTGTTGCAATCACATTTCAAATGCTTTAGGAACGCTAAATCCAATTGAAGAAATCATTAAAAAAGCACATGCTGTTGGGGCAGCCGTTTTAATTGATGGGGCACAATCTTGTCCACATATTAAACCAGATGTTCAAGCTTTAGATGTTGATTTCTATGTAACTTCTGCTCATAAAATGTGTGGTCCAACAGGTGTTGGAATGCTTTATGGTAAAGAAGAGTGGTTACGCAAATTGCCACCCTACAAAGGCGGCGGAGAAATGATTGCTACCGTAACTTTCGAAAAAACAACCTATGCCGATTTGCCTCATAAATTTGAAGCCGGAACGCCAAATATTTGCGGTGGAATTGCTTTTGGAGCGGCAATTGATTATATGAATGAGGTTGGTTTTGACAACATAGCCCAACACGAACATGAATTATTGCTTTACGGAACAAAAAAGTTACAAGAAATTGAAGGCGTAACCATTTATGGCCCTTCAGATTTAACTAAAAAAGCTTCGGTAATTTCATTTAACATTGAAAACATTCATCCGTATGATATTGGCACGATTATAGATAAATTAGGTATAGCGGTTCGAACAGGCCATCATTGTGCGCAGCCAATTATGGATTTTTATAAAATTCCAGGTACATTAAGAGCCAGTTTTGCCTTTTACAATACCAAAGAAGAAATTGATATATTTGTAGCAGCTGTTAAAAAAGCTAAAATGATGTTATCGTAACTAAAATCTCAACTTATGAAAAGATTTTTAATACTTTTTACTGTGACGCTACTTCATTTTGCGTGTAGCGAAACTAAAAGTGTCGTTATAGAAAACGTACCTACAATTTATTATGAGGCAAGTAGTAGAGGTTATTTTTTATCTTTAAAAGTAGAAAATAAAATGATTTATATCTATAAAGACAGAAATAGTAAAGAATATTCAGATAAATTAGTGCTTTCAGAGCAAGATTGGTCAGAAATTTCAACTTTAGCAAAAGGTGTCGATTTAGAAAAAGTAAAAGACTTAAAGTGGCCAACAGAAAAAAGATATTATGACGGTGCAGCATTTGCCAATATTATTTTCGAATCAAAAGGCGTTAACTATCCAGCTAATGGTTTCGACCACGGTTTTCCGCCATTAGAAATAGAAAAATTAGTTACTATAATTACGAAACTAGCCGAAAAATAATAATGAATATTAAAGAAATACAAAACGAAATTGTTTCCGAATTCTCTATGTTCGATGATTGGATGGAACGATACGAATACATTATCGAATTAGGAAAAGGCTTACCAATTATTGAAGAGCAATTCAAAACAGAAGACAATATCATTAAGGGTTGTCAGTCTAAAGTTTGGGTTCATGCAGAAGAAAAAGATGGGAAAGTCGTTTTTTCAGCGGATAGCGATGCCATTTTAACTAAAGGCATAATTGCTATTCTAATTAGAGCTTTTTCGAACCAAACCCCTGCTGCAATTTTAGAAGCAAATACCGATTTTGTTGATGAAATTGGATTAAAAGAGCATCTTTCAGCCACTCGAGCCAACGGCTTGGTTTCGATGATAAAAAAAATAAAAATGTATGCTTTAGCATTTAATTCATTAAATTCATTAAATAAATGAAGTTAATAACGACTTTTATTTTATTGTTTTGTTTTTCAAATGTTTTTTCTCAAAGCATTTTTGAAAAAATGCCTGAAAACGCAAAGGAAATTCATTTTGAGTATACATCAAAGTCAAATTTTTATTATAATGAAGTTGGAATATATGCAGATCCTTTATTGTTTGAATTAGAGCTACAAAATGTAAAATACATAAAATTAAATCATCCAAACGAAAATTATATCTGCGGTTTTGTCTCTTTTTTAAATATGGATTCAGAAACTAAAGATAAAGTGGCTTCAATTTTTTTTCATAGTAATATAATTTTTAAAGCGGTTTATAATTTTAAGAAAAACAGAACCACAATTGTTGCCGTAAGAAATGAAGAAGATAGAAAATTTTTTACTAATATATTTGGAAAAGATTATTCACGGTTTAAATTTAAAATTGACTTGAATTATAAGAAAAATATAAAAACCACCTTTTACCCAAATATTTATTACACTGATAAATTTGAAGAAATAAAAAAAAGTATAAAATGGAGTGATAGTATAAATGGCACATTTAATGATAAGAGGAAAAATACACTATTAACGAATTTTGTAAAATCAGATGAGAATCTTCCTAAACAAATTACATTAGGAATACTATTTGAAAATAATAATTTTGGAATTACAAAAGTAAATAATCTTTATTCAACAATAGAACTTAAATATGTATCATACAGGTAAATAAAAAACAAAAAAATGGAAGAATTTAAAGACGAAATTAACTTAGGCGAAAGCGTAGTATCTGCATTAAAAGGAATTTACGATCCAGAAATTCCTGTAGACATTTATGAATTAGGTTTAATATATGACGTAATGATTAACGAAGACAATGAAGTTAAAATATTAATGACGTTAACCTCGCCAAATTGTCCAGTTGCTGAATCGCTACCAAAAGAAGTGGAAGAAAAAGTTGAAAAAATTGATACGATTAAATCTTGTGAAGTAGAAATTACTTTTGATCCACCATGGAGTAAAGATTTAATGAGCGAAGAAGCTAAATTAGAATTAGGAATGCTTTAATATAGTTTCCAGTTTCTGAACACTAATTTCTGAACCCTACTAGTTATGAGTGAAATAGTAAATAAAGTGGCCAACAGCACCTTAATGGTTTTCGATTTAGAAGATTATTATCCGGATAATCATGTGATAGCAGTTGATGTATCGCAATGGCTGTTTGGTGGTGTTATTTTGAAGGAATCCGAATTTAGAGCGCAATTAAAAGCAACGGATTGGTCAGTTTACGAAGCTAAATACGTAGCATTATATTGTTCAGAAGACGCCATATTGCCCGCTTGGGCGTACACGTTAGTTGCTGTTCATTTGGCGCCATTTGCGTTAAAAGTAATTCAAGGCACAAAAGAATTGGCAATAATCGATTGGTATCAAGATATTTTAAACAAATTAGACTACACAGATTATTTTGAAAAACCGATTATATTAAAAGGGTGTTCTAAAAAAGAAGTACCCAATGAAGTATACACTTTGGCAATTCAAAAATTAATGAAAGTAGCAAAAAGTATTATGTTTGGCGAAGCGTGTTCTGCAGTGCCTTTGTATAAAAAGAAATAAATCTAATCTTCTTCCTCAATTACATCTTTGTAATCTGGATATAAAAATTTATTGTAAGGAAAACGACTGATATGTATGCTTCGCACCGCTTCATATACTTTTTCTCTAAAAGCTTCAAAGTTTTCTTTTTCGGTTGCCGAAATAAAAAGCGTGTTGTTTTCGCCTAAATTACTCATCCAAGTTTTTTCCCAATCTTGAAGTGAGAAATTTTTTGATGTTTTTTCAATAGTTTCATCGCTTTCATCAATTTTTACATATTTGTACGCGTCAATTTTATTAAAAACCATAATTGTTGGTTTATCGGCACTTTTGATGTCTAATAAAATTTTATTTACAGCTGCAATATGATCTTCAAATTCAGGATGAGAAATATCTACCACATGTAAAAGCAAATCAGCTTCTCTTACTTCATCTAACGTACTTTTAAAAGAATCTACCAATTGAGTAGGTAGTTTTCTAATAAACCCAACGGTATCAGAAAGCAAGAAAGGTAAATTTTTAATAACCGTTTTTCTAACAGTAGTATCAAGGGTGGCAAAAAGTTTATTTTCTACAAATACTTCGCTTTTCCCAACAGCGTTCATTAAAGTAGATTTCCCAACATTGGTATAGCCCACTAAAGCCACGCGTACCATAGCACCACGATTCCCTCTTTGGGTAGACATTTGTTTGTCTATGATTTTTATTTTTTCTTTTAGCAAGGAAATTCTATCCCTTACAATTCGTCTATCGGTTTCAATTTCTGTTTCCCCAGGACCACGCATACCAATTCCACCACGTTGACGTTCTAAGTGCGTCCACATTCCTGTTAATCTAGGTAATAAATATTGGCATTGTGCTAATTCAACTTGCGTTCTCGCATAAGAGGTTTCGGCACGTTGAGCAAAAATATCTAAAATTAAATTGGTACGATCTAACACTTTACAATCTAACTCTCTAGTGATGTTTTTTTGCTGTGAGGGCGTTAATTCATCATCAAAAATTACTGAATTGATATCATATTCTTTGATGTACGTTTTAATTTCTTCAAGTTTTCCAGTCCCTACAAACGTTTTTGGATGGGGTTTATCTGTTTTTTGCCAAAATCGTTTTACTACTTCACCGCCAGCTGTAAAGGTTAAAAATTCTAACTCGTCTAAGTATTCATTTAATTTTTCTTCACTTTGATTTTGAGTGATAAGCCCAACAATAGCGGTCCTTTCAAAGATATGTTTTTCAACTTCTAGCATATTTACAAAAATAGGTATTAATATTCATATTGTTACCAATAGAAATATTAATTTTCGTTTTTATGATAATCTGAAGTATAATATAATTTCACACTTGGGTATTTTTGATGGGTCATCTGTATTGAAAATTCACTATCAGCCAAAAATACCAATTGTCCGTGTTTATCATGTCCTAAAAACTTCTGTTTCACACGTTTAAATTCTTTATATTCTTCATTTTTTGGGTCGTCTGGAAGTACCCAACACGCTTTGTATGCAGGAAAGTTTTCGTAAGTACATTTCGCTCCGTATTCGTGTTCTAAACGGTATTGAATCACCTCATATTGTAACGCTCCAACAGTTCCAATTACTTTTCTACCATTCATTTCAATCGTAAATAATTGCGCTACTCCTTCATCCATTAATTGATCGACACCTTTTTCTAGTTGCTTCGCTTTTAACGGATCGGCATTGTTAATGTATCTAAAATGTTCTGGAGAAAAACTCGGAATTCCTTTAAAATTCATTGTTTCACCTTCTGTAAGGGTATCGCCAATTTTAAAATTTCCAGTATCGTGTAAACCTACAATATCGCCTGGATAGGAGATGTCTACAATTTCTTTTTTCTCGGCAAAAAATGCATTTGGACTACTAAATTTCATGTTTTTTCCTTGTCGAACATGAAGGTAAGGTTTGTTTCTTTCGAAAGTTCCCGACACAATTTTTATAAATGCCAATCTATCGCGATGTTTAGGATCCATATTGGCATGAATTTTAAATACAAAACCGCTTAATTTTTTTTCATCCGGTTGCACTAATCTGGTGTCAGACTCTTTTGGGCGTGGTGTAGGAGCAATGGTAATAAAACAATCTAGTAATTCACGAACTCCGAAATTATTTAATGCTGAGCCAAAAAACACAGGTTGTAATTTTCCTGATAAATACTCTTCTCTTTTAAAAGCAGGATATACTTCTGTAATAAGTTCTAATTCTTCTCGTAACTTATTGGCTGGTTTTTCACCGATAATTTTTTCTAATTCAGGGCTTTGGATGTCTGAAAAAGCAATGGTTTCTTCAATATTTTTTCGACTATCACCTTCGAATAAATTAATATTTTTCTCCCAAATATTATAAATCCCTTGAAAATCATACCCCATACCAATTGGAAAACTCAATGGCGTTACATGCAAACCTAGTTTTTGTTCCACCTCGTCCATTAAATCAAATGCATCTTTACCTTCACGATCCAGTTTGTTGATGAAAACAATCATAGGAATGCTTCTCATTCTACATACTTCTACTAATTTTTCTGTTTGCTCTTCAACGCCTTTCGCAACGTCAACAACAACAATAACGCTATCTACAGCAGTTAGTGTTCTAAATGTGTCTTCCGCAAAATCCTTGTGACCAGGAGTATCAAGTATATTTATTTTTTTTTCTTTATAATTGAACGCTAAAACGGAAGTAGAAACTGAAATTCCACGCTGACGTTCAATTTCCATAAAATCGGAAGTAGCGCCTTTTTTAATTTTATTGCTTTTTACGGCCCCCGCTTCTTGAATGGCACCCCCAAAAAGAAGTAACTTTTCTGTTAAGGTAGTTTTACCAGCATCTGGATGCGAGATGATTCCAAAAGTTCTTCTTCGGGCAATTTCTTTTTCGAAACTCATGAGTATTAATTTTATGCAAAAATACTATTTTTAATACGAAATTCTATATTGATATGGTTTTATTGATAAGATTTTAAAGCTTGAAAGGAAATTAAAAATCGTAAAATTGCAACATTCACAATAAATTAATAATACATTTGAAAGTATATGCCAATAAAAAACGGCTAATTTGTATTAGCCGTTTTTAATTAATTTAAACTAATTTAATTAGTTAATTTTTACCGCATAAAAACGATTTCCTTTCCAAGTTGACCCACCTAAATCAGCGTAGATAGGTTCAAATCCATTAAAATTTTCGGTATTAGCTAAACCTCCTTCGTGAAAAAACAAATAATATGTTTTAGTATCTGAGGTGGCATTATTAATATAAAAACTCCCATTGTGCTCTGCTCCGATAGTTGCTCCCATTTGAGCTATTGGTTTTGTAAATAAACCACTTCCAGAAAACATAACATCGGATGTTATATTTGTAGGAGTTGTTGGATAACTATAATTTAGCGGACCTGTTGTTTCTGTATCTGTTAACCAGTATGACATTAATAATGAAACAGGCATACCCCAATTTATATCATACTGAACCATTAAACAGGTTAAATTTAATTTCACTTCCCATCTTCCAGGAGGCAAAGTAATATTAGCGCCGCAGGTTTTCGATGAAGAACCACCTGGTGCAAACCATTCTGAGCCGCCAATAAATGGTGTCCCTAAATTTCCATTCACAAATGTTGTAGTCGTTGCTGATGATTGATCAGCAACTCTTTGCCATGTTGTTCCAGTGTAGTAATAAATCCCTGGAGTTACAGCGGTTGAGCCATTGCCTGCGGTTGCAGTATTGTAAACCATTAAACCTGTAGCAGGCGATGCAATTGTACTGGCATCAGTTGTACCGGTTAAGGTAACTCTAGGTTGAAGAAAACCTTTGTTTTCTGAATCTATTTGAAGTTTTGCTGAGGCGTCAACATTTGTAGTACCTATTCCTATTTGAGCAATAATAATTGAAGGGATAAAGAATATGGCAAATAATAAAAATTTTGTTTTCATTTGTTTTAAGAAGTTACTTTGGTTAAGTTTTAACTGTTTATTTTAACTTTTTTTTTTTGAAAATAAATAAACAATTACAATTGCTAAAATAATAATAATTGGTATGTAGTTGTTAATAGGCACGTCTTCTACATCATCATCAAAATCCGGTTGTCCGAACAAATTTATTGTATCGAACAAGAACATAAACAAAAAACATATTAGTTTATGTTTTCTAAGAATTAACTTTTTATCCATTTTTTTACAATATTTTTGGAGTCCTTACTAATTTCTATTTGGTAAATCCCTGTTGCTAAATTTTCAGGGACTTTACAATTTATTACATTATTTTCTATTGCATTTAGTTCCACATCAAGTAACTGTCCTAATGAATTGTACACTTTTACAGTATAGTTTGAAGTATCTAATGGCAATTGTAAATTAAAATAATTACTAGATGATGGATTAGGAAATAAATTAATGGAATCAACATTAAAATCATCAGTGTGTAAGGCTTCAGTATTATAGACAATTTCAAATCTATCATAGGCAGTAGAAGCGGAATTAGCAACATCAACAGAAAAATTGTAATTTACAATTGGGTTTACTTCAGTATATGTTTGAGTGAATTTATCATGTATGTATGGTGTTATCCCGTTATAATTGTTCAGTTTAGCTACTAAAGTGTAGTTTGAGTAACGATATGAGGTAAAATTTAATGGGTAAATAGTATTGATTTGCGGGGATTGGGAACTTGCGATACTCAAATTTGTATTATCCACAAGTACAGAAATAGTTTTTTCTAGATTAGTTAATTTTTTTGCATCATTAGAATCAACTGAATTTGAATAGGTAGTTCCAAAATACAAAAGAGCACCATCTAAAGAAATTGGCTGTTGGTTAAAACTAGATCCTTCATACAAAGTAAGACGTAAAGAACCTAAATTTGCGCTAGATTGGGAATGATTAGTCCTATATACATTTTCGTTGGTTGCATCAGTATATTTATTATTTTCATTAAAGGTTATACTTGCTGCTCCATTTGAATTGGTTGTTACAAAACAAGCTTGCATAGGTTGTAAATATTGATTTACATAGGAACCATCAACATTATTTTCATCGTTTAAAAAGGTATAGGTTACATAAGCTCCTCTTCCGTTTGCTCCTCCTACTTTTGGATCCCAAACATAGTAAAAATTGCTATTTAAATTTGTACTGTTAGTTAATACGTCACGCATATCCACCGGAGATTGATACGGATTGCCTATAAAATTATAACCACCATTTACTTGGCTTAAAGAAGAATTTGTATATGTTCCAATTTTTAAAGTTCCTGTAGTTCTTAAAGTTGTTACTGAAGGAGTTGCTGCATTATTATTTAAATCTACAGCACGACTTCCCCTAATCATTATTCTGTAAGGATCACCAGCTACAAATGTATTAACATTTGTATAGGAAATGGCCGACCAAGCCTGAGTGTTATTATTATAAGTAAACATAGATGGTGCACCGGATTGTTGCGCATCAAAACCATTAGCGCCAGTTACTGAACCCGTAATATGAGTACCATATCCAGGGGACGTGTTTAAATTATTAGCATACGGAGTTGTTGTATTGTTTTGGTTCTCTTGCCAATTATATTTTATAGAAGTTGAAGTTGTTACTGGCGAACTTAAAAATCTAAAAGCACGCTTTGAAGGAATGTATCGTTCAACAACTATATTTTGGACCGTCCCACCAGTCGATTGCTTCACAATGGCTGTTTTGGTCGCGGTACTTCTCATAATTAATTTTCCGTCACCGTCAATAGTGCCTTGAGTAGCTTGTAAGCCATCTGTAATAATTAAGTTTCCTGAAGTAACACTTGCCGTTCCTTCGGTCTTATTAAGCTCTATTCTTTTAACAATAGTGGAAGAGCCAAAATCAAATGTTTGAGCAGGGCTATTCCCTGTAATATTTAGAGTACCATCAACTAAAGTTAAGGTTCCATTATTATCAATATTCCCAGCAACAAATAACTTACCAGTACCTAAAGTAATCGTACCATCATTTATAATATCACTTGCAGAATATTAATTTTCTGAATTTGAAATATAAATTTGACTTCCTGCGCTAACTTTTAATTGGGCAAAGCAACAAGTACATGTTGCTATAATAAAAAATAAAAATAATTTTACTCTCATAACAATGCAAATTAGTTTGTGTAACTTTTTATACCAAATTTAATTAAAAAAACCATATAAACCTATATTTAATGGGATTTTTTTATCACTAAATTTAATAAAAAAATTTAGTTTTGAAATTAATAATTTTTTTGAGGTCAAATTTTTTAAAAACCTATCAAAATTCTATGAAAGTTTGTAGTATAACCCAAAAAGAGCATTCCAAAAATTGTGGTTTCCTGAAGGGATACGAAACGTATAAAAAACAGAGCATATCTAACCTATAACAGGGCTATTCTTAGAACTAACTACAACTTTTTGATGTAACTATGAACTTGAAAATAAAAAAACTTACCAAGAAAAACCTGATAAGTCTCTTACAGTACCCGGAGTGGGAATCGAACCCACACTCCAAGGAACACGAGTTTGAGTCGTGCGCGTCTACCAATTCCGCCATCCGGGCATTGAAAAACATTAAATAAAGTAATATTTTATTTATTGCTTTTAAAGTGAGTGCAAATATAACCAAAGTTTCTAATTTCATTGTAAAAATACTTAAAATTTTACTTTCAGAGTTCAATTAAATTACTAACTTTGCACCCAAAATGCACAACACAACAACTAACTAACTACTAAACAACAAATTAAAATGTCATACAAAGAGCCTGAAGCAAAAATATTTGCGTGTTCTCAAAGTGTGTATCTAGCAGAAGAAATCGCCAGTAAATATGGTGTGCCGCTAGGTAAAGTAACATTCTCAAAATATAGTGATGGTGAATTTCAACCCTCTTTTGAAGAATCTATTAGAGGTCTTCGTGTATTTTTAGTGTGTTCCACTTTTCCAAGTGCAGATAATTTAATGGAATTGTTATTAATGATTGACGCTGCTAAACGAGCATCTGCCAGACATATAACCGCTGTTATTCCTTATTTTGGATGGGCACGACAAGACAGAAAAGACAAACCAAGAGTGCCGATAGGGGCAAAATTGGTGGCAAAATTATTAGAAACAGCAGGAGCTACTCGAATTATGACCATGGATTTACATGCAGATCAAATTCAAGGTTTCTTTGAAAAACCAGTAGATCACCTGTTTGCTTCCACTATCTTTTTACCTTATGTAAGAAGTTTAGGGTTGCAAAATTTAACAATCGCATCACCGGATATGGGCGGTTCTAAAAGAGCATATGCTTATTCAAAATTTTTAGAATCTGATGTGGTTATATGTTATAAACAAAGAAAAGTAGCCAATGTAATTGACACAATGGAATTGATTGGCGAAGTGAAAGGAAGACATGTTATTTTAGTAGATGACATGATTGATACGGGTGGAACATTAGCAAAAGCTGCTGATGTAATGATTGAAAAAGGCGCTTTGAGTGTTAGGGCCATTTGTACACACCCTATTTTATCTGGTGAGGCGTACGAAAAAATTGAAAACTCAAAATTAGAAGAGTTAATCGTTACAGATTCTATTCCGTTAAAGAAAGAATCTAAGAAAATAAAAGTAGTGAGTTGTGCGCCGTTATTTGCAGAAGTAATGCGCATGGTTCAGAATAACACTTCCATAAGTGGGAAGTTTTTAATGTAAAGTTAGTGGGTTTGAAGATGTTCATTCCTTTAAACTACTAACCAATTTTTTTTATTAATTTTAATTTATTTCAAATGAAATCAATTACGATCAAAGGATCACAAAGAGAAAGCGTGGGCAAAGTAGCTACTAAAGCCTTACGTAATGCTGGAATGGTTCCTTGCGTTATTTACGGAGGGGAAAATCCAGTACATTTTAGTGCTGAAGAAAGAGCATTTAAAGGTTTAGTTTACACTCCAGAAGCGCACACTGTAGTAATTGAATTAGAAGGGGGAAAGAAATTTGACGGTATCTTACAAGATATTCAATTTCACCCAGTTTCTGACAAAATTTTACACGTAGATTTCTATAATCTAGATGCAGCAAAAGAAATTACAATGGAAGTTCCTGTTAAAATTACTGGAACATCTCCAGGGGTTTTATTAGGAGGGGTTTTACGTTTAAATCAACGTAAACTTAAAGTAAGAGCTTTACCTGCAAACTTACCAGATTTCGTAGAAGCAAACATTTCTGAATTAGAAATGGGTAACAAATTATACGTTACTAAATTAGCTGCTGAAAATTACAAAATTTTACATCCAGACAATACGGTTGTTTGTCAAGTAAGAATTTCTCGTGCGGCTATGAAAGCGGCTCAAGAAGCGGCAAAAGCAGAAAAAGGTGGAAAAAAGAAAAAATAATTTCATTTTCTATAAAAGTAAAAATCCCGAGCATTGCTCGGGATTTTTTTATTAAATTAAATTATAATTTATTTTTATTTCCCAACAAAAACCGCTTTTCTTTTTTCTAAAAATGCAGTGGTGCCTTCTTTAAAATCTTCCGTAGCAAAACTAGCCCCGAAGTTTTTAATTTCAACATGAAATCCATTTACACCATCTATAAAGTTGGCATTTATTGCTTCAATGGCTTTTGCAATTGCTACACTTGAATTTTGACTGATTTTTGTAGCCAAAGCTTTCGCCAAATCTAATAACTCCTCTTGTGGCACGACATGATTTACTAACCCGTATGATTTTGCCGTTTCAGCATCTATCATATTAGCAGTCATTATCAATTCCATGGCTCGGCCTTTTCCAATTAATTGTGTCAATCGTTGTGTACCGCCATATCCTGGAATGACACCTAAAGTAACTTCTGGCAGTCCCATTTTTGCATTAGTTGAGGCAATTCTGAAATGACAACTCATGGCTAATTCTAATCCGCCTCCTAAAGCAAATCCGTTTACTGCAGCTATAACTGGAGTTTGTAAATTTTGAACAAAATCAAATAATAACTCTTGTCCTTTTGCGGCCAATAGTTCTCCTTCTGCAGCAGAAAAATGCGCAAACTCAGAAATATCGGCTCCAGCTACAAATGCTTTTTCCCCACTTCCAGTTAAAATAATAACTTTGGTACTACTATCGTTATTTAAATTACTAAATGCAGTATGTAATTCTTCAATTGTAGCTTTGTTTAAAGCATTTAATTTTGTGGGTCTGTTAATAGTAACAATCGCAAAATTGTCTTGTTTTTCAATTAAAATAGTTTCCATATTTATATTTTTATAGGTAGTTTTACTGTAAATAGCGTTCCTTTATCTTCTTCGGATTCAAAAGTAATGCTTCCGTTATAATTTTCTATAATTTTTTTAATAATAGCCAATCCCAATCCCATTCCTGAATTTTTAGTGGTAAATTTTGGTTCAAAAATATAAGCTGCGTTTTCAGTTGTAATTCCAATTCCATTATCTGAAATCTTTAAAACAAAATTGGTGTCTTCTTTTAAAATTTCAACCACTACCGATTTAGTTTCTTGGTTTTCAGGTATGGATTGAATCGCATTTTTTACCAAATTTGTAACTATTCTTGTCAATTGCGTTCTGTCAAATGAAGTGTAAATTTCATTTTCTGAAGTCTTAAAATTAATATAATCTTCATTAAAAATTTCTAATGCCGTTTTACAAACCTGAACTAGGTTTAATTGTTCATTTTGTTGTGTGGGCATATTAGCAAAATTTGAAAAGGCACTAGCTACAGTGCTCATGGTATCGATTTGCTGAATAAGTGTTTCTGAAAAATCATGAACTTTCTGACTTATTTTTGGATCGTTAATATCAAATTTTCTTTGAAAACTTTGAATGGTTAATCGCATTGGAGTGAGTGGGTTTTTAATTTCATGCGCCACTTGTTTTGCCATTTCGCGCCAGGCATGTTCTCGTTCACTTTGGGCTAGTTTTTGTGCGCTTTCTTCTAAGGTATCTACCATATTGTTATAGGCCAAAATTAGCCCATTAATTTCTTGATTTCCTGGTTGAAGTTTTAGTTTTTGATTGCGTTCATTTAATTGTGTAATCCCTAATTTTTCTGAGATTTGAGAAATTGATTTGGTAATAGTACTGGATAATAAATAAGAAATTAATATAGAAATAATAAACATGATTCCAAAAACTTGCGCGTATCTTGTTAAGAAGTTTTCCGCTTCTTGATTATAAAAATCGCTATTCTCTTCATACGGGATATTTAAAATCGCAAGATTTTTAAAATCGGCATCTTTAATATAACTATAAGACGATTTTATATATGTTTCGTTTTCTTTAATTTTTGTAATTACAATTCGTTTTTTTGAAGAATTTTTTAAGCTTTCAAGAATTTCGGCATTAATTTTCGCTTTCTTTTTATTATTTAGATCAGATTTAGAAGATAAAAGTAATTTCCCTTTTAAATCAAAAAAATTAACTTCCAGACTATGAATATCTGATAATTCAAGAATTCTACCGGTAAAAATTCTTGGTATGTTTTTGGTTGTAAGTGGAAATTTTGAAGTTTGTAAAATGTATTCTATATGTTCTTTAATGGCATTTTCCTTTCGAGACAAACGTTCTTCGTGGTATTCTTTAGCTTCATATCTAAAGTGAATTAACGAAACAATTGTAATTAATATTGTTGAAAATGTTGTTAGAAACAACATCGACAAAAATATTCTTCGTCTTAATGAAAGCGTATGTATTTTTAAAAATTTAATCACTTTTTTTATTTCTTATTCTTTTATAGAATTTAAAACCAAGCATAATAATTATTGAAAATAAAATAATTCCAATTACGCCATAAATCCAATTGATTGCATTTTTTAAAATTACTAAAAAAACTACGGCAAACAAAATTATAGTAGCACCTTCATTCCATAATCGCATAAAAGTAGAACTGTAGTTTACCTGATTGTTTTGTAATTCGGTATATATTTTTTGACATTTAAAATGATAGATGAACAATAAAACCACAAATCCTAATTTGACTTGCATCCATGGCATTTCCAAAAATGCAGGGTTTAAATGCAATAACGAAAGCGCAAAAATTGTAGCTAAAACGGCACTTGGCCATGTAATAATGTACCACAAACGATACGTCATTATTTGGTATTGCTTTTGTAAAATTTCTTTTTCCGGTGAAGGTTTGTCATTCGCTTCAATTTGATATACAAATAAACGTACAATGTAAAACAACCCTGCAAACCAAGTAATTACAAAAATTAAATGTAAAGATTTTAGGTATTCATACATAAAATAAACGTTTTACTAATTACTACTCTTAAATTCCTCTATCCATTTGGCTACTACACCGCACCATTCGTCTTCATCATTCATACACGGAATGGCCATAAATTCTTCCCCGCCGTGATGTAAAAATTGTTCATTGGCTTCCATAGCAATTTCTTCCAAAGTTTCTAAACAATCCGCTACGAATGCTGGAGTTACAACAGCTAATTTCTTAATTCCTTTTTCTGGCATTTTGTTGATTTCCACATCGGTGTAAGGTGTTAACCATTTGTCACCTGCTAAACGAGATTGAAACGTTTGACTGTATTTTCCTTCCGGAATACCTAAAGATGTTACAACTTGTTTGGTAGTTTCATAACATTGATGACGGTAACAAAATTCGTGTGCTGGCGAAGGCGTATTGCAACAAGAACCATCAATTTTACAATGCGATTTCGTTATGTCTGTTTTACGAATATGACGTTTCGGAATACCATGATAGGAAAACAATAAATGATCATACTCAAAACCTTCCAAATGCTTTTTTATCGAATTGGATAACGCTTCAATATAACCTGGTTTGTTATAAAACGCAGGAACCGTAGTAAATTTCATAGTTGGGAAATGCTTTGCACGAAGTTCTTCTGCCAATACTAAAATAGTTGTGGTTGAAGCCATAGCGTGTTGCGGATATAAAGGAAAAAGCATCACTTCCGTTACGCCTTTGTCGTGTAATTCTTGCAACCCTTTTAAAATAGTAATGGTTCCATAACGCATGGCTAAAGCGACCGGAATGTCAACCAAACCTTTCACTTTTTCATGCATTTTTTTTGAAATTACAATTAATGGCGACCCTTCTTCAGTCCAAATTCTTGCATAGGCTTCAGCAGATTTTTTTGGTCTTGTTTGTAAAATAATTCCTCTTACTAATAAAGCACGTAATAAAAACGGAACGTCAATTACGTATTTATCCATTAAAAACTCATCTAAATAGGGTTTTACATCTTTTGCAGTAGGGCTTTCTGGCGAACCAAGATTTACTAATAATACTCCTTTCATTGTATTGTAATTTTATAAATTAACGTTTAAGTTTAATAGGTATTTTTTTGGCGTGGTGCCAAATTTCTTTTTAAAGGCTGCAATAAAATGACTTGAGGTGCTGTACCCAATTTTTAATCCTACTTCATTTACATTATACGAACCGGTATCCAAAAGTTTTCGTGCAAATTCCATTTTATAATCGAATAAAAAATTAAAAACGGTGTCGCCATAAATTTCTTTAAAACCTGCTTTTAATTTTTTTAATGAAATGCCCACTTCATCAGCTAATTCTTGTAAGCCAGGTGGTTCTGCCATGTTTTTAATGATAATTTCTTTGGCTTTTTTAATTTTTAATACATTTTCTTCGTCGGATAAAAACGGACAATGTTCTGCATTTGGATCTTCATTGGTATTAAAAAAAAGGCTCAATAACTCGTAACTTTTTCCTTTTAAATACAAGGTTTTAATTGAAGAATTTTGGTTGTAATGAAAAATCTGATTCAAAACAATAGCCATTGACGGACTAATACTTTCTTCAGTATAATATTTTTTTTCTAAATTATCTTTACTTAAAAAAGGAATCATTTCCGAATCAGATGAAAATAAAGTATGGAATTTTTTTATTGAAATAAGAATAGAAATGATCCAACTTTTCGGAGCAATTTCTAAATGAAGCGGCAATTCTTTTTGCGGATTGTATAGCAAAAGTGCTTTTTCTTCATTTAAATCTAAAATGTACGAATTGTTATTAAAAATAAATTTTCCTTTTCCTTTTACATTAAAATGGAATTGAATCAAACCAGAACCTACTTGTTTTTCTAACGTTTCTGTGCTATCAGAATCGTTTTGAAATCGTAATAAAGTAAAATCAGTATCAATTTTTATTTCTTCAAATGAACTCATAGCGTTATTTTTTTATGAATTGTTTAACAAAAAACAAGCTTGTTATTTATAATTAATCTAAACAAAGCGCTTGTTTGGTGCTGAATTTGTTACAAAGTTAGTAGTTTATATCAAAATAAGTGCAATTTATTTAAAAAAATCCAATTCCGATATAAAAAGTACTTTCAGCGTTGTTTTTGTACACATGGAAACAATAATTTTGTGCATCTTTAAGAGATAAAGCAATTTATGGACAATCATTCACCTGCAAAACAAACTACTTTCTATGCCATCGGTCTTAGCTATAAAAAAGCGGATGCCGAAATTAGAGGTAAGTTTAGTTTAGACGCTACTTCCAAAGCAACCCTTTTGAAACAGGCAAAAACAAACGGGATTGAAAGTCTGATTGTTACTTCCACTTGCAACAGAACTGAAATTTACGGTTTTGCACAGCATCCTTTTCAATTGATTCATTTATTGTGCGAAAACAGTTTAGGAACGGTTGAAGAATTTCAAAAATACGCTTACGTATACAAACAAAAGGAAGCTTTAAACCATATGTTTCGGGTAGGAACGGGTTTGGATAGTCAAATTTTAGGAGATTTTGAAATCATTGCTCAACTTAAAAATGCTTTTGTAGAAAGTAAAAAACACAATTTAGCCAATGCGTATTTAGAGCGATTGGTAAATTCGGTGATTCAAGCGAGTAAGAAAGTTAAAAATGAAACTGAAATTTCAAGTGGTGCTACTTCCGTTTCCTTTGCAGCCGTTCAATATATTTTTAAGCATGTTGAAGCCATTTCTAAAAAGAATATTTTACTTTTTGGAACAGGAAAAATTGGAAGAAATACTTGTGAAAATTTGGTAAAACATTCTAAACACGATCAAATTACGCTAATTAATAGAACAAAAGATAAGGCCGAAAAATTAGCCAAAAAACTCAATCTTATTGTTAAAGATTATTCCGATTTGCAAATAGAATTACAAAAGGCAGATGTAGTGGTTGTAGCGACTGGCGCTCAAAATCCTACAGTGGATTTAGACATATTAAATCTAAAAAAACCTTTGTTGATTTTGGATTTATCAATACCTAAAAATGTCAACGAAAACGTAAAACAAAATCCCTTAGTTACTTTAGTTCACATGGATTATTTATCGGAAATTACCGATGAAACTTTAGAAAACAGAAAACTACATATACCTGCTGCCGAAAAAATAATTACAGAAGTGTTAACTGAATTTTTAACTTGGTCAAAAGGCAGAAAATATGCGCCCACCATTCACGCTCTAAAGGCCAAATTAAACGCCATTAAAGAATCTGAAATCAATCATTTAAAAAAGAAAAATGCCGATTTCAATGAAGAATATACCGAAATTGTTACCGCAAAATTAATTCAAAAAATAACCAGTCATTTTGCCAATCATTTAAAAGATGACAACACCGTTGTGGACGAAAGTGTAGAGTGGATTAATAAAGTTTTTCAAATAGAAAACCAAAAATAGTATATTTGTTTTCGAAACATTAAGAAATTAAGTTGCTTTAAGCAAAATGAATATGACAAAAAAAGAAGTAACCAAATTATCTTTCGAAATTACTGGATTTGCAATAAAAGTTCATAAAAACCTTGGTCCAGGGTTACTTGAAAGTGTTTATGAGCAATGCTTAAAGTTTGAGTTAGAAAGGAATGGTTATGATGTAAAACAACAAGTTGTTGTTAAAATTGAATATGATGATTTGGAACTTGAATCAACATTAAGAATTGATTTATTGGTAAACGATACTGTAATTATAGAATTAAAAACAGTTGAAAGTATTTTGCCCATTCACGAAGCACAACTTTTAACTTATATGAAATTATTAGAAAAACCTCAAGGATTGCTGATAAATTTCTACACAACAAATATTACAAAATCTTTGAAACCATTTGTGAATGAATATTTTTCAAGACTTGATGACTAAATACTTAATGAAACTTAATTTCTTAATGTTTTAAAATATAAAATAGTGAGTAAAACCATACGAATAGGAACACGCGATAGCGAATTAGCCCTTTGGCAAGCCAAAACAGTTGAAAAACAGTTGAATGATTTGGGCTATAATACAGAAATTATCGCAGTAAAATCCGATGGCGATATTGTTTTAGACAAACCCTTATACGAATTAGGAATTACCGGAATTTTTACAAAAACGTTAGATGTAGCAATGATTCAAGGCAAAATTGACATGGCAGTACATTCTATGAAAGATGTGCCAACACTTTTACCTATTGGTATTGTACAAGGCGCCGTTTTGGAAAGAGCATCAGCATTTGATATTTTGGTTTACAAAGAAAATTTAGAGTTCTTAAACGAAGAAAACGCTTCAATTGCGAGTAGTAGCTTGCGAAGAAAAGCAAGTTGGTTGCACAAATACCCAAGTCATAAAATAGAAGATATTCGTGGTAATGTAAATACGCGCCTGCAGAAAGTAGCTGATTCAAATTGGGGCGGCGCTATTTTTGCAGAAGCCGGTTTAGATCGCATCCACTTAAAACCAGAAAAAGCAATTCTTTTAGATTGGATGATTCCTGCACCCGCTCAAGGGGCTATGGTAGTGGTATGTAATGCAGAGGATTTCTTTTCTTTAGATGCCGTTTCGCAATTAAATCATATTGAAACAGAAATATGTACGTATATAGAACGTCAGTTTTTAAGAACGTTAGAAGGAGGTTGTACAGCACCAATTGGAGCAATTGCTACGTATAATGAAAAAGAAGATGTAATTGATTTTACAGGTGTTTTATTATCAATAGACGGAAAACAAAAATTAGAAGTTACTAAAACCGTAGCGGTTTCGGAATGGAAAAAATTAGGATTTCATGCCGCTCAAGAAATTTTGAGTAATGGTGGCGAATCCATAATGTTGTCCATTAAAAACGAAATAAAAAAATAGTATCTTTGATGAATTTTAAAGCAATAAAAGATGAAATCCAAAATATCATTTACGGAAAGAGCGGAAATAGCCCAAAAACTCTTATCCGAACAATTGCCGATTACCTTAGAGCAAGCGAAAGAGCAAGCACTTTGGTTAAAAAAGATAAGCAATACAAACAAGAAGAAACTAAGAAATTAATTGAATTTTGTAACCAAAATAACCTTTGGGTAAACGAAAAAGTTAATTTTGATTTATTTGTTTCTGAAGGAGCTGAGCAAAAAGTGTATATTAAAAACAACACAACAGTTTTTAAACTTAATGATGCTATATATTATGAATCGTGGGAAGATTATTTAATTAATTTACAAATTAATAATTATTTTTTTCCTGACACTACCTATACTTTAGTGGGTTTTTGCTTGATTGATGAAATCTTTTATGCTTTGTTAGAACAACCATTTGTTACGGCTAATGAGTCAACAGATTTAGAAAAAGTCGCTGAGTTTATGTTGGAAAACGGTTTTGAAAATACAAGAAATCACGATTATTTTAATTCTGAATTAGGTATCATTTTAGAGGACTTACATGATGAAAACGTATTAACCAAAGATGGAGTTTTATATTTTATTGACACTGTTTTTTATCTCAAATCATGACAAATCAAACCGCAATACTTTCTACCAAAATACTTTCGCCAATTCAAAAACAAGAATTAGTTAAAGCGAATATTAAAGTAATAGAAACAGATTTTATTAAAACAGAAAACGCTGCTTTCGAAATAAAAAATCTGAACAAAAATTTGATTTTTACGAGTCAAAACGCAGTTTTAAGCATTTTGCAACACCCAACAATTGAGCAATTAAAACAGAAAACCGTTTTTTGTGTCGGATTAAAAACTAAAGAGTTATTAAACGAAAATGGTTTTACAGTAGAAGCGTACACCGGTTTTGCAGAAGATTTAGCGGAAATTATTACATTGGTCTATTCCGATGAAAGTTTTACTTTTTTTAGTGGCAATCTTCGTAAAGCTACCTTGCCAGAAATGTTAACTGAAAACGAAATTATTTTCAATGAAATTAAAGTGTACGATACAACGTTAACACCTCATAAAATTTCAGATAAAGTAGACGGGATTTTGTTTTTCAGCCCATCTGCCGTAACCAGTTATTTGAAAAAAAACACACTTGGCAACGAAAAATTATTTTGTATAGGCAATACAACTGCCGATGCTTTAAGAGCGGTATTGTCTGAAACTAAAATTAAAAATATAAAAACAGCATATCAACCAAGTATTGAAAACGTAATAGAATTAGCAATAAGCCATATGCAGTAAGTATTAGGCATAAAAACAAACGCTTAAAGCCTAGTGCTTAAAGCATAAAGCAAACAGAAAATGATAAAAAACGATTTATTCCTACGTGCCTTAAACAACGAAAAAGTAGAACGCCCACCCGTTTGGATGATGCGTCAAGCCGGAAGATATTTACCAGAATTCAGAGCTTTGCGTGACAAATACGATTTCTTTACCCGTTGCGAAACTCCAGAGTTAGCAGCAGAAATCACCGTGCAACCGATTCGTATCGTGCAACCAGATGCAGCCATTTTGTTTTCTGATATTTTGGTGGTACCCAGAGCGATGGGAATTCACGTGGAATTAAAAGACAATTTAGGGCCGATAATTCCAAATCCAATTCGTACTTCTCAAGACGTAGAAAAAGTATTTGTTCCAGATGTGAATGAAACCTTAGGCTATGTTTTTGATGCGATTAAATTGACCAAGCAAATGCTGAACGATGAGGTGCCGTTAATAGGTTTCGCAGGTTCACCATGGACAATTTTTTGTTATGCCGTGGAAGGAAAAGGATCGAAAAGTTTTGATACTGCAAAGGGATTTTGTTTTTCTAACCCAGTAGCAGCGCACACTTTGTTGCAAAAAATTACCGATACCACGATTTTATATTTGAAAGAAAAAGTAAAAGCAGGTTGTAATGCCATTCAGATTTTTGATTCTTGGGGCGGTATGTTGTCTCCGGTTGATTATCAAGAATTTTCATTTCAATATATCAATCAAATTACTGAAGCTTTAGCAGAAATAACTCCAGTTATTATTTTCGGAAAAGGCTGTTGGTTTGCATTAGGAGATATGGCAAAATCAAAAGCTTCGGCTTTAGGCGTAGACTGGACTTGTTCGCCAAGAAACGCTCGTTATTTAACAGGTGGAAATATAACTTTACAAGGGAATTTCGATCCAAGTCGTTTATTGTCACCTATTCCAACCATCAAAAAAATGGTGCATGAAATGATTGACGAATTTGGGGCAGCCAATTATATCGTTAATTTAGGTCACGGAATTTTACCGAATATACCGGTGGATCACGCGAAGGCGTTTGTGGAAGCGGTGAAGGAGTACAATAAATAAGCTGACAGCTAACAGCTTTTAGCAAAACGCTATTTACAATGAAAGACCAATTTTACCAATACATACAAACCCTTCAAGATCAAATCTGTAAAGGATTAGAGGATATTGATGGCTTTACTAAATTTCGAGAAGACATTTGGGAACGACCAGAAGGCGGTGGCGGAAGAACACGCGTAATTGAAAATGGAGCTGTTTTTGAAAAAGGTGGCGTAAATATTTCAGCGGTTCACGGGAAACTACCCGAAGCTATGCAAAAAATGTTTAATGTTGGCGAAGCCGATTTCTTTGCTTGCGGATTGAGTTTGGTGATTCATCCAAAAAATCCAATGGTGCCAACGGTGCATGCCAATTGGCGTTATTTCGAAATGTATGACGATAACGGCAATGTAATTAATAGTTGGTTTGGTGGCGGACAAGATTTGACGCCCTATTATTTATTTGAAGAAGATGCGATTCATTTTCATCAAACTTGTAAAACTGCTTGTGACAAACACAATCCAGATTTTTATCCGAAAT
The DNA here is from genome assembly GCA_004293045.1 of Flavobacteriia bacterium. GTDB lineage: Bacteria > Bacteroidota > Bacteroidia > Flavobacteriales > Flavobacteriaceae > Flavobacterium. The sequence goes on from RDXY01000006.1 coordinate 53,452, forward strand.
ACAAAAAACAATGCGATGCCTATTTTTGGAACGCACATAGAAATGAAGCGCGAGGAGTAGGCGGGTTGTTTTTCGATTATTTGAAAGAAACGGAAACCATGAAAATGGAAGATTGGTTCAATTTCGTTACAGAAGTTGGGAATTCTTTCCTTGAGGCGTATTTGCCAATCGTAACAAAAAGAAAAGACTTGCCGTATTCAGCTGAGCAAAGAACTTGGCAAGAAATCCGTCGTGGACGTTATGTCGAGTTCAATTTGGTTCACGACAAAGGCACGTTATTTGGTTTAAAAACCAACGGAAGAATTGAAAGTATTTTGATGAGTTTACCACCCCACGTACAATGGCATTACGACCATCATCCCGTGTCGGGAAGTGAAGAAAAAAAAATAATAAAAGTATTAGAAAAACCTATAAATTGGGTATAAATTAAACCATTAAGAGATTAAGAAAATTTAGTCAAACCCTTAATAAACTAAATCCCTTAATGGTTCAAAAAAATAAAATAGTATGTTTCCATTACAAAGAGGACGTCGTTTAAGAATTAACGAATCCATAAGAAGTTTAGTTCGCGAAACCACATTAAGTCCGGCCGATTTTATGTTTCCTATGTTTATTGCTGAAGGAGAGAATATTCAAGTTGAAATTCCATCGATGCCTGGAATTTACCGTCGTTCGATAGATTTAACCGTAAAAGAAGTCCAAGAATTATTTGATTTAGGGATTCGTGCCGTGAATATCTATGTGAAAGTTAGCGAAGATTTAAAAGACAATACGGGCAAAGAAGCGTGGAATCCAAACGGATTGATGCAACAAGCTATTATTGCTATCAAAACAGCTTGCCCAGAAATGATTGTGATGCCCGATGTGGCTTTAGATCCGTATTCTATTTATGGTCACGACGGAATTATTGAAAAGGGCGATGTGGCCAATGATGCTACTAACGAGGCGTTGGTAAAAATGGCGGTTTCTCATGCACAAGCGGGAGCTGATTTTGTAGCACCAAGCGATATGATGGACGGACGCGTATTGCGTTTGCGTCAAGGATTGGATGCAGCAGGTTTCCAAAACGTAGGGATAATGAGTTATTCGGCGAAGTATGCTTCGGCTTTTTATGGTCCGTTTAGAGATGCCTTAGACAGTGCGCCAAGAGAATCGGATATAGCAGTGCCGAAGGATAAAAAAACGTACCAAATGGATTATGCGAATCGCATCGAAGCCATCAAAGAAGCCCTATGGGATGTAGAAGAAGGTGCCGATATGGTCATGGTAAAACCAGGAATTGCTTATTTGGATATTGTTCGCGAAGTAAAAAATGCGGTGAATGTTCCTGTAACCGTTTTTCATGTTTCTGGTGAATACGCCATGATTAAAGCCGCAGCCGAAAGAGGTTGGCTTGACCACGACAAAATTATGATGGAACAATTAATGTGTATCAAACGCGCCGGAGCCAGTTTGATTTCCACTTATTTTGCGAAAGAAGCCGCAATTTTATTAAAAAAACAATAGACTAGTTATGAAAGTGTATTTCAAATTTCTTCTGATTGGATCTTTTGTTTTAAATCTTATTAGTTGTGGTAAAAAAGCAGAAACGGATGCTATAGGAAATCCTATTGAACAAACAGAAACTTCAGCAAACCAAACACCTAAAGCGTTAGGTAAAGAAATATTTGAAGGAAAAGGAATGTGTGCTACTTGTCATAAAGCAGATGTAGCAACTTCAGGACCAAGCATTAAAGACATTTCTAAAATATATACAGAGAAAAAAGCAAGTATTTCCTTATTCTTACAAGGTGAAACAGATCCTATTGTTGATCCTTCGCAATATGAAATTATGAAAGCCAATCTCGAAATCACAAAAACCATGACGAATGAAGAAGTGCAAGCTTTGGAAGCGTATATGTTAAGTATCAAATAAAAAAAGCTCAAAACATGGTTTTGAGCTTTTTTGTGCGGGTAAAAGGACTCGAACCTTCACACCTTGCGGCACCAGATCCTAAGTCTGGCGTGTCTACCAATTTCACCATACCCGCGATAATTGGAGTGCAAATATATAAACTAAGTTTTCTTTTAGCAAATTAATTTCTTCTTTTTATTTTTTATACATCTCTGTAAAATATTTATAAAATAACGGAATGGTTTCAATTCCTTTCATATAATTGAAAATTCCATAATGTTCATTAGGCGAGTGAATGGCATCACTATCCAAACCAAATCCCATTAAAATCGTTTTGCTTTTCAATTCTTTTTCAAACAAAGCCACAATTGGAATACTTCCACCTGAACGAACAGGAATTGCCGAAACACCAAACGATTCTGTGTAGGCTTTATTCGCGGCTTGGTAACCAATACTGTCAATTGGAGTTACGTAACCTTGCCCTCCGTGGTGAGGTGTTACCTTAACTGTAACGGCACTTGGCGCAATACTTTCAAAATGTTTTTTAAATAATTCTGTTATGTTTTCCCAATCTTGATTTGGAACCAATCGCATAGAAATTTTCGCAAATGCTTTACTTGCAATTACGGTTTTTGCACCTTCACCAGTGTAGCCACCCCAAATTCCGTTTACATCTAAAGTTGGACGAATAGAATTTCTCTCATTTGTAGTGTAACCTGCTTCACCATAGGTGTCTGCAATATTTAATGCTTTTTTGTAATCCTCTTCAGAATACGGTCTTTTTGCCATTTCGGCTCTTTCTTCTAGCGCTAATTCTTCCACACCATCGTAAAAACCAGGAATCGTAATATGATTATTTTCATCGTGTAACGAAGCAATCATTTTGGTTAATATATTTATAGGATTGGCTACTGCACCACCATATAAACCAGAATGCAAATCTCTATTTGGACCTGTTACTTCTACTTCCACATAACTTAAACCACGTAATCCAGTTGTAATTGAAGGTTGCGTGTTTGAAATCATTCCAGTATCTGAAATTAATATTACGTCACAAGATAATTTTTCTTGATTGCGTTCCACGAACCAACCCAAGCTTTTTGAACCCACTTCTTCTTCGCCTTCAATCATAAACTTTACATTACAAGGCAAGTTGTTATTGGCAATCATGTATTCAAAAGCTTTCACGTGCATGTACATTTGACCTTTGTCGTCACAAGCCCCACGAGCAAAAATGGCACCTTCTGGATGAATTTCTGTAGTTTTAATTACGGGTTCAAATGGGGGAGACGTCCACAATTCAATTGGGTCTGCGGGTTGTACATCATAATGGCCATAAACTAAAACTGTAGGAAGATTTGGATCAATTATTTTATGTCCGTAAACGATTGGATAGCCTGGTGTTTCGCACATTTCTACTACATCACAACCCGCTTTTTCTAAACTAGATTTTACAGATTCGGCAGTATTAATTACATCTTGAGCATAGGCGCTATCTGCACTAACAGAAGGCATTTTTAGTAATTCAATTAATTCTTTAATAAAACGTTCTTTGTTGTCCTGAACGTATTGTTTTATGTTTTCCATGATTTTTCTTTATAAAGTTCAAATATACGAAATGAATATCAATGTCAAAAAACAAATTCAAAGTTCAATATCAATATTTAATATCAAAATAGTTTAGAATACAGATTTGAGGTATTTCTTAGATTTCTAAAATTTATCCAATCAGCGCTCATAAAATCAAGTGAAACAGCATTAAAACACTGATTTAAAAATAATTATACATAAAACATTGAAATTTAATAATTATTATTATCTTTGCACCCTTAATTAACCGAGGTCGAGTACCTCAAATTTAATCACAAGATTATGCCAGTAAGAATTAGATTACAAAGACATGGTAAAAAAGGGAAACCTTTTTTCTGGATCGTAGCGGCAGATGCTCGCTCAAAAAGAGATGGTAAATTCCTAGAAAAAATAGGAACGTACAATCCAAACACTAACCCTGCAACTATTGATTTAAATATTGATAGTGCTGTTCAATGGTTACACAACGGTGCCCAACCAACTGACACGGCTAAAGCAATTTTATCTTATAAAGGTGCTTTGTTGAAACATCATTTAGATGGTGGCGTTAGAAAAGGTGCTTTAACTCAAGAACAAGCGGATGCTAAATTAGCAACTTGGTTAGATGCAAAAGCTGGAAAAGTTGATGCTAAAAAAGATGGTTTAAGCAAAGCGCAAGCAGATGCTAAAGCTAAAGCTTTTAAAGCAGAACAAGCAGCAAACGAAAAACGTATAGCTGCTATTGCTGATGCAGCAAAAGTAGAAGAAGTAGTTGAAGCTGCTGCTGAAGTAACTGAAGAGGTTGCAGAAGAAGTAGTTGAAGTTGAAGCTGCTGCTGAGGTAACTGAAGAAGTTGCTGCAGAAGAAGTAGTTGAAGCTGCTGCTGAAGTAACTGAAGCGGTTGCTGTAGAGGAAGTGGTTGAAGCTGCTGCAGAAGAAACTACAGAAGCGCCAGCTGCTGAAGAAAACAACGAAGAAAAAGAAGCTTAATATATACTGCGATAATGCGTAAAGATGAATGTTTCTATTTAGGCAAAATCGCTAAAAAATTTAGTTTCAAAGGGGAAGTTCTTATCTTTTTAGATACAGACGAACCTGAACTTTATCAAAATTTGGAATCAGTTTTTATTGAATACAATAAAAATCTGGTTCCATTTTTTATTGATAAATCATCCATTCATAGAGATAAATTTTTACGCGTTAAATTTGAAGATGTTGATACGGAACTAGAAGCCGACAACATGAAAAATTTAGAAGTGTATTTACCTCTAACGATGTTACCAAAACTAGAAGGTACCAAGTTTTATTTTCACGAAATTATAGGTTTTAAAGTTACAGATCAACGTTTAGGCGATATTGGAACTGTTCATGCCATTTTGGATAATGCTGCACAACCTATTTTTGAAATTTTCAAAGGACAAAAACAAGTTTTAGTTCCTATGATTGACTCTTTTATTATTGAAGTCAATAGAAAAGAAAAAGAATTGGTTTTAAACACACCAATCGGCTTAGTGGATTTGTATTTGGAGTAGCAAAAAACTTCAACATTCAACATTCGTTACTCAATATTCATAATTAATTTATGATTTTTTCATTTAAACAATTTTCAGTTCAACAAGAAAAATCTGCCATGAAAGTGGGAACAGATGGTGTTTTGTTGGGTGCTTGGACACCACTAATTAACCATCCCTACAACCTACTTGATATTGGAGCGGGAACAGGAATAATTTCGCTTATGTTAGCACAAAGAAGCTATGCCGAACAGATTGATGCAATTGAAATTGAAGAAAATGCCTACGAAGAATGTGTAGCTAATTTTGAAAATTCGCCTTGGGCAGACCGATTATTTTGCTATCATGCTGGTTTAGATGAATTTGTTGCCGAATTAGAAGAAATTGAAGAAAAATACGACATCATTGTTTCCAATCCGCCCTTTTATTCTGAAGATTATAAAACAGATAACGCATCACGAGATTTAGCTCGTTTTACAGATGCATTACCTTTTGATGAGTTGATAGAAGCGGCCTATTTGTTATTGTCAGAAAACGGAATCTTTTCTGTAATTATTCCCTATTCTGCGGAAGAAGATTTTATCGCTTTAGCAAAACAATCGTTATTATTTCCTTTAAAAATTACTCGAGTAAAAGGCTCGCCAACATCCGAAATTAAAAGGAGTTTATTGGCATTTACCCGTATCGAACAAACGCCAGTTGTTGATGAATTAGTCATAGAAACGGCGCGTCATCAATATACTCCAGAATACATTGAACTTACCAAAGATTTTTATTTGAAAATGTAAGTTTTAACTTTTGTTTTCTAATAAATCTAACAATTCAATTTACTTTTGTTAAAAAATAATTACTTTTGTCATTCAAATCGATTTATAAAAAAATTTATATATGAAACCAGATTTATTTCAATCACCTGATTATTATTTGTTAGACGATTTATTATCAGAAGAGCACAAATTAGTTCGTGATGCAGCCAGAGCATGGGTAAAAAAAGAGGTTTCTCCTATTATTGAAGACTTTGCACAACGTGCTGAATTTCCAAAACAAATTGTAAAAGGACTTGGAGAAATTGGAGGTTTTGGACCTTACATTCCAGTGGAATATGGTGGTGCAGGATTAGACCAAATTTCTTATGGTTTAATCATGCAAGAAATTGAAAGAGGTGACTCTGGCGTGCGTTCTACTTCTTCGGTACAATCTTCATTGGTCATGTATCCAATTTGGAAATACGGAAACGAAGCACAACGTATGAAATATTTACCAAAATTAGCAACCGGTGAGTTTATTGGTTGTTTTGGTTTAACAGAACCTGATCACGGTTCAAATCCGGGTGGGATGACATCTAATTTTAAAGATATGGGCGACCATTATCTTTTAAATGGTGCTAAAATGTGGATTTCAAATGCACCTTTTGCTGATATTGCTGTAGTTTGGGCAAAAAATGAAGAAGGCAGAATTCACGGATTAATTGTAGAAAGAGGCATGGAAGGATTTACCACTCCAGAAACACATAATAAATGGTCGTTACGTGCTTCGGCAACTGGGGAGCTTATTTTTGATAATGTTAAAGTACCTAAAGAAAATTTATTACCAAATAAATCTGGACTTGGAGCCCCGCTAGGATGTTTAGATTCGGCTCGTTACGGAATTGCTTGGGGCGCTATTGGTGCTGCAATGGACTGTTATGATACAGCTTTGCGTTATTCTAAAGAACGTATTCAGTTTGACAAACCAATTGGAGCAACACAATTGCAACAAAAGAAATTGGCAGAAATGATTACAGAAATCACAAAAGCACAATTATTAACGTGGCGATTAGGCGTTTTAAGAAATGAAGGAAGAGCAACAACTGCTCAGATTTCTATGGCGAAAAGAAACAACGTAGATATGGCTTTAACGATTGCTCGTGATGCCCGTCAAATGTTAGGCGGTATGGGAATTACTGGTGAATATTCAATTATGCGTCATATGATGAATTTAGAATCGGTTGTTACTTACGAAGGAACGCATGACATTCACTTGTTGATAACAGGAATGGATGTAACTGGTTTTCCTGCTTTCAAATAATTATTGATTAAACAATAAATAAAATTGATATAAAATGCTTCTCTATTTGGAGAAGCATTTTTACTTTTGTGCTACTATTAGAAACATAATAACATCGGGATGAACACGAATACTATAAGTACCAAAATTGAACCATTAAGACAAGAATTATTACATCATTCTTTGTACTCAAAAATTCAAACAATTGAAGATTTACATATCTTTTTAACGCACCATGTTTATGCCGTTTGGGATTTTATGTCTCTTTTAAAGGGATTGCAAATTCATTTAACTTCGGTTTCTATACCTTGGACCGCTTCCCCAAATCCAGAATTACGTTATTTAATTAATGAAATTGTGGTAGCAGAAGAATCAGATTTGGCTTTAGATGGATCGCGCCAAAGTCATTTTGAAATGTATTTAGATGCTATGAAAGAATGTGGCGCTACTACACAACCCGTTTTAGATTTTTTAGAACAAGTAGCGGCGACTAAAAATGTTTTTGTGGCGATAAAAAATGCCAAGTTACCAGAAGAAGTTAAAGACTTTTTACATTTTTCATTTACTGTAATTGAAACAGGGCAACCTCATAAAATAGCGTCTGCCTTTACATTTGGTCGTGAAGATTTAATTCCGAATATGTTTACCGAGATTGTGAAACGTTTTCAGGAAAATTTACCAGAAACTAATTTATCTAAATTAATTTATTACTTTGAAAGACACATTGAATTAGACGCAGACGAACACGGGCCAATGGCTATGAAAATGATTGATTACTTATGTGGGGATGACATTAAAAAATGGCAAGATGTTGAACAAGTTGCCCTAGAAGCATTAGAAAAAAGAATTGGGTTATGGAATGCTATTGAACATTTAATTGTTCCAGAATTAGTATAATTCATATAGTATAAAAAAAGGTGTCTATTTAGACACCTTTTTTATTTGTAATTTATTTCTTATTCCTTGATTAATTTCTTACTTACAGAAATTGAATCAGAATTGGTAATTTTTACAATATAAATTCCTTTAGCTAAGTTAGAAATATTTATTTCTTTGTTTGCCACACAATTATTTTCAGTTTGAATTAATTGTCCGGTTAGCGAATAAATTTCCACTTTTTTAGCATCTACAGAAATTTGAAAAGCATTCATGGTAGGATTTGGATACAGTTCTACTTTAGAAATTGTTTCAAAACTATCAGTAGCTAATGCTGCAGAAACTTGATTTCCAAAAATTCGGTATTCTCCTGGGCCTAATGTAATTTGCATGTTTGTTGCAGTTACGTTAGTTGTTGTATTATCCATTAAATTATACCAAGTTCCTGTATAAGGAAAATCCGCTGTAATACTTTGTGCTGCTACGGAATAGTTAGCTAAAATAACTACATTTTTTAATTGCGAAGCAGGTAAGGTATTATCATAGATATAAATTCTTTGTTTGATATTATTTCCGTTTATACTAATAGCATAATCACCGTTAAAAACAGGATCATTTTTTTTCATTTTTATGAATTTTGCATAATCGGAATAAATGGAGCTTCTTGGCGAAGTGGTAAGCCAGTTTTCCACCCATTGTGGCTGTTGTTTTGTTGCTAATTTGCAATCGCCAGGTGTTGAATCAGAATCACTATTTACAGTACCATTTGTACAAGCAAAAATAGAATCGTCCATTCCTAATTCTTGAAAATGCCAAATCATTTTTGGGCCAGGAATTAATAAGCTAGTGGCACCTATAGTTGCCATTCTGTTTAAGGCATTATTTAAATTTCCGCCAACAGGTGCTGTTCCTGCACTATTTCCATAAGTAAATGCTTGGTACATTAATCGGTCTTTATCATGACTTTCGGAATACCCAATTAAACGTTTTCCGGTAAATCCTCTACTTACGTGTCCCATTCTTGTAATGTCTCCATTTGTAGAATATCCTAAAGCAAGTTGTTTATAAGGCTCGTATAATTCGCCCCACATCATAATTCCTTTACCTTCAGATAACCTGTAATTCGCCCATTGTTGTTCTTCAGAATCAGAACCTAAATGTTCGAAAATATTATAAAAATTTGCATCCAAATTCCAAGTGTAATCTGCGTAATCTTTAAGTATTTCGACTCTATCCGCTTGATAGTTATTAGTACAATTTTGATCACTAGCCGTACAATTTTGAGTAAATCCTTTGGTTAAATCCCAACGAAAACCATCAATTTTAAATTCGGTTATCCAGTGTTTAATGGTTTTTTTTACATATTCTTTTGTGTAATTTGAAGCATGATTAAAATCTTCACCTACACTATAACTATGTTTTGCTACGGTATTAAAATAAGGATTTTCTGTGCTTGGACTTCCCCAGCCGTCTCCATCAGGATCATTCATCCACATTCTTATCATAGGGTTTCTTCCGAAGGCATGGTTAAAGGCAATATCTAATATTACAGCTATCCCGTTTTGATGACATAAATCTACAAATTCTTTAAATTTATTTTTTGTCCCATAAAATTTATCTAATGCCATGTGATAGGCGGTATTATAACCCCAACTTTCGTTTCCTTCAAATTCCATAATAGGCATTAATTCGATGGCGTTAACCCCTAAGTTTTTGAAATAATCTATTTTATCAATTAAGTCTTGATAATTTCTATCCGAATCAAAATCTCTTACAAGAACTTCATAGATAACTAATTTGTCTTTATTTGGTTTTGTAAAACTTGTATTTTGCCATATATATGGACTTTGTCCTGTCTGTAAAACAGTAATTTCTCTATCTTGACCAATTGGATAAGCAGGAATATTAGGATAACTTCCAGATGGAATATATGGGTCATCATATGAAGATAGGACCAAAGTGGAACATGGATCGGCTGTTTTTACTATACTAGGTGAATTTGCAATTGGTGTTGTATCCACTACCCAATATTGATATAAATATTCTGTTCCTGAAGTTAAGTTATTTAATTCTAACCAAAATTTCCCATTAGTTGGATCTTTTTTCATGGCATAACTTGAAGTAGGTTGCCAGTTATTGAAGGTTCCCGCTACATATACATAATCTTTTCCTGGTGCTTCTAAAACTAAAGTGGCTTTTGTAGCGTCGGTAGAATTATAATTTATTCCTATTTCTAAACCATTCGGTAAGGCTTGAGAAAGTATTCCAGGATTAATAATAGCACTAAATCTTTTAGTATAAGTTGTGCCGTTTTGTGTTATTTGTAATTCATAATTTTTATTAGAAGTAATATTTACATCAGTATAGGTATAAGTTGCCCCTATAGAAGTATTTATACTAGTTCCGTTAGCAAATAAATTATAAGTGGCATTTCCATTTGTGTTATTGGCTGTAATTAGTAAGTTTTGCCCAGAATTTAATAGTGTAGTGCTGTTTTCGTTGGGTGCCGTTAAGGTGGCTTGATAAGCGCCTACATTTAATTGCAAATCTACGGTTTGTTGGGCTCCTGTAGCGCTTCTAAAAACAATATTGACTTTAGATATAGCGCCAGTAGTTACTGAGTAAAAATTTTGTAACGATGGATTTAAATCTAATTTATAAATATTTCCTGAAACTAAAGTTAAAGCAGGTTGTGCGGTATTATTTCCCCAGGTTCCAATTACATTTTGCCAGGCGTTTCCGTTTAGAGTTACTCCAGTATGCGCATATATTGTGCCCGTATAAGAAGCTAAACCCGTACCCGTTTTATCGAATAGAATTGTCCCTGCTTGGGTGGCTTCTGGAGTGATACCTCCTTGCCAAGAAACTTGCGAAAAAGAACTACAACAAATAAGTAGCAGTAAAAAAGAATAGATTTTTCTCATAAAATTAGGAAAAAAAAGGGCTGAAAAACAGCCCTTAATTAATTTTGTTTTTTATTATTGTATTGAATACGTGTATGCTCTTGGGTTGCTTAAGTCTAAACTTACAAAGTAAGTCCCGGCAGCTGCAACAGATAAGTTTGGCCCATCATAATTCATAGAACCATCTTGGTCGCTATCACCACCTAAATTGATTGTCCATGCATTATTAGCTCTGAATTTAAATTCACCTGCTGTTAAAGCTACGGTACCTTCCCATTTTTTTGTAGTTGAATTGTAAGTTAATGCTGTACTTGCTCCCCATCCACCTGGAGTTGCTGCACCAACAATACCCCAGTTTGTTAATGTTTCGCTATAGGTTAATGAAGTTGTATTAGCTTGAATTCTATAGTATCCTGCTGTAGCTGTACAGTCAGATTCTCCTGTTACTGCTAAAACTCCAGAAAATGAACCATTATCACCCCAATCAGTGTTACCCCAGTTGTAATTTCCAGCTGTATCAGGTCCTACAAATTTATGACCTCCATTTAAATATACATATCCTTCGTAATCAGTTAAACCAAAACCAGATGCAGCAATTTTAGGAGCTGTTCCAGGATTCCAACCTTGGTGATTTCCAGGTACAGCTAATTTAGGTAATTCAGTAGTATAAGGCGTTACTAAATAAGTGATTACACTTGAATATTTAGTCATATCAGCATTAGTTCCAATAGTAGCTTTGATACGAATATCAATTCCACCTTGTGTATAAGGTGTTAAACCTGCATCAACCACTGCACCATTTAATTCTTCCACTGTTACTGATGCAAAAGTATTGTTAGTTGAAGTAATGTCTGTTACATCAGCAAAACTAGAACCAGCTAATGAAATTTGAACCGTATAATCTATTGCTGTTTGAGTTCCAAAATCTGCAGCTTCCCAAGTTAAACCTAATGCTGGATTGGTTGGGTAATCTGGATTTAAAACTACACTACTACCTGAAGTTGGTGATGTGATGTTAAAGGCACCTGCTTCATTAACATACGTTAAATTGCTTTCGTCTTCACATGAAGTCATTGCTAAAGCAACAAATATTGTTAAAATTGATTTAAATATATTTTTCATAATTCTAAAGTTTTATTTATTAATAACCTGTGTTTTGAGTTAAATTAGGATTTGATGATAAACTTGTTGATGGGATAGGGAATACTTTAAAGTGATTTGAAATTCCAATTCCGCTAGAACTATTACCTTTCCATGCCCAGTTATAGTTTCCTCCGGTATATTTATTGAAACGAATTAAATCTTGTCTTCTGTGTCCTTCCCAATGCAATTCTCTTGCGCGTTCATCTAAGATAAAATCTAAAGTTAAATCTGCAGAAGAAATATTTGCTGATGTACTATTGTTTGCTCTTTCTCTTAAGTTGTTTACATAAGTAACAGCTTGTGACATAGAAGCATTTGTTGCGCCTCTTTTTGCACATTCAGCATACATTAAGTATACATCACCTAATCTGAATAATGGAAAATCTGTATCAACAAAAGTCTGATTTACACCTGCAGCACCTGTAGATGTTTTGTTTGAAAATTTACCTAAAATAAACCCTTGATCTCTATCTGCAATTGTTGTAATATCAATTGGTCTAGTCCCAGAAATGATTGTTTTTCTTTCGTCTGAATTGAATGATGATCCGTTGAATTTTTCAACAAATTGTTTTCTTAAACGTAAAGCACCACCCCAGCCTCCAACACCAAATGTTGAACCATTGTTTTCTATAGAACCAACTTGTCCATTAAGAATAACTGTTGTAGGGCCATAGTTTTGAGTTACCAACCCATCGGACTGTAAAGTGAAAATCATTTCCGTTGAAGTATGATTATCTGCAGTAAAGTTGTGTAAGTAGTTCGCTTCTAAAGCATATCCACCACCAATTACGTTATTACACATAGTAACACATTGGTCATATTTATTTTGTCCAATATATACTTCAGCATTTAAATACATTTTAGCTAAAACCATCCAAGCGAATGATTTATCTACTCTTCCGTATTCATTTGTTCTTGGAGCTTTTAAAGTCTGTGCAACAGCTAACATTTCTGATTCAATAAAAGTAAACAATTGTTGTCTACTATATTCTGGACCTGCTACACCTACAGCTTCATTTTCTGTATTAAAAGGTGCTTTACCAAATAAATCCATTAAGTTATAATAAGCATACGCTCTTAAAGCTCTTGCCTCTTCTCTGTATAAAGAAATATCAGCTAATAAAGCAGCGTCTGTAACACCTCTTGAACTTAGTTTTGCAGGACTTGTTTGTCTTAAATACTCATTACAAAATGCTACTTGAGCCATAGTTCTTGAGAACATACCCAATATAATTGGATTACTAGCTGTCCAAGTGTTTCTTTGTAATTCAGCTAAGCCTGGGTCATTTTCGTAACTCCAAATTACTTCATCTGTTGTTAAGTTTTGTAAATTCCATAAACAACGTCCAAATTGACTTGTTCCTGCATCTAATCCTGAAATATTTGATGAACCAGCACCAGTTAATCCAGTTAACGATAAGTTGGCATAAACCCCTCCTAAACCTGTCTTATAAGAATTTGGAGAGTTGAAATACGCTTCTGTTAAAAATACATCATCATCTTCTGGTGTAATATTTAAATCATCTGTACAAGATGTAAATAATGCAAAAGAACCGATGACAACTAATAAATTAAATTTTATTTTTTTCATAATTCAATTTTTAAAATTTCATGTTTACTCCAAACAAAAATTGTCTTTGTCTTGGATAAATTGTGTTATCAATACCGCTGAATATCTCTGGGTCTAATCCAGAATATTTAGTAATTACAAACGCATTTTGCACGCCTGCACTTAATCTTACAGAAGCTTTTCCTTCTAACCAATTTGGGAATGTGTACCCTAATGTAATATTGTCCATTTTTAAGAACGATGCATTTTCAATGTAATAATCAGAGAAAATTACGTTGTTTCCTGAGTTTCCAAAGTTTGAATCAAAAGTACTCGTTGGAACATTTGATAAAATTGAATTAGCAAACATATTATCAGTATAGGCATTTCCTGAATTAACATTATTGTACATTCTGTTTCCAATGCTTGCTCTTAAGTTAAATGAGAAGTCAAAATTATACACATTCATTGTTGATTGGAAACCTAATAATACATCTGGATCTGTATTTTTGTAAATATATTTATCTTTATCGTTAATTATATTATCACCATTTAAGTCAGCAAAAGCTCCTTCAATTGGCGTTCCATTTGCATTATATAATTGATGGTAAACATAAAAAGAGTAAGGCGTCCATCCTTCAGATAACACTTGAATGTTTCCTCCTGTTCCACCACCAATTCCTCCAGTAGGGGTATTATTTACAGTTTTTAAAGATTTAATTCTTCTTTCAAATTTAGAAGCATTGAAATTAACATTCCAATTGAATTTTTCTTTTTTAACAATTTCAGCATTTAAGGTGAATTCCATCCCTTTAATGTCTAAACTTCCAATGTTTTGCGGTCCAAAGTTAGAAAAGTTAGAACCGTCAGCAAAAGGAGCGTTAAATAATAAATCTTCTGATAATTTGTAATACCCTTCTACAGATCCAGAAATTCTGTTATTGAATAAACCATAGTCTAATCCAACATTATAAGTAGTAGTTTCTTCCCATTTTAAATTTGGATTGTAGTCTCTAGGTAATCCAACTGTAATAGGCGACGTTCCAAATACATACTGTGAACCTGGCGATCCTGAAGTATATTGAGGTTGAAAATAATCTCTTCTTGCTCTTCCTAAATCTTGCTGTCCTGTAATACCCCAGCCCGCTCTAAGTTTTAAGTCTGAAATTGTTTTGCTGTTTTCAAAAAATTCATTGCTTAATTTCCATGCAAATGATGCTGCAGGGAAGTTACCAAACTGATTTTCTTTTGCAAATACTGATGTTCCGTCTCTTCTGTAAGTTAACGTTAACAAATACTTGTCATTATAAGTTAAGTTTGTTCTAGCAAAATAACCAATTAAAACTCTATCTGTTGATCTATCTATGTCAGAAAAATCATTTGTTGTGTTTAATAGGTTCCCAGAAGTATATCTTTCTTCCGAAAATTTTTGATAGGAGTAACCTGCTGTTCCTTCAAAATCTAATTTTCCGATTTTTTTGTTATAAACAAAATATCCATCTAATAGTTTATTTGTGAAAGATGAAGAATAGTTAGAACGCTCTCCATATTTATCAGTTAATGCATTTCCACCATTCCCATCAGAAACCGCAGAATTTCTAGCTACAGTTGGATTTCCTTCTCCTTTAGATTGATCATATCCAAAGTTTACTACCGCTCTTAACTCAGGTAAAAAATGAAATTTATAGTCCAATTGCAAGTTACCTAATATACGATTTACTTTACTAACACTTGTGCTTTGCATAATTTCCGCAACCGGGTTTCTTGGTGCTAAAGGAGTTAAATTTCCATTTGAAGCGGTATACTCATAAAATCCGCCCCATTGAGAGTTAGCGTCATAAACAGGTTTTGTTGGGTCAAATCTAATTGCGCTTCCAATTGGCGTTCTAGCAAAATTGTTTTTTTCGTTTGAAATATTAGCGTTTAAAGTTAATTTTAAATGATCTTTAAATAAACTTGGGCTTAAATTTAAACCAGCAGTGTTTCTGTTGAATTTATCTGTCATGATCAAACCTTCTTGATAGGTGTTTCCAACACTTAATCTGGTAGGTACTTTATCAAACAAACTTCCGCTTATGTTTAAGTTATTCGTTACATAATCCGTTCTTTTAAATATCTCTTCTTGCCAATCCGTATTATAGATTGTTCTACTTTCATTGATATTTGGTGTAGAAGGATCATCTGCAATACCTGAAGGCACTCCAAGAGTTCCAACTTGTGCAGGATATAATTCTTTTGCTTTAGCTACAAATTCCTCGGAGCTTAAAACATCAATTTTTCTGTAGTGTTTACCGCTTCCATATTGGAAATTGTAATCTACTTTCAATTTTTTTCCACCTTTTTTAGTTGTAATAATAATTACACCATTAGAAGCTCTTGAACCATAAATAGCTGTTGCAGAAGCATCTTTTAAAACAGAGATAGATTCTACTGTATTAGGATCTAAAGTAGCTAAAAAGTTTCTTGATCCGGAAGGCGACTCATTTGAAATAGGTAAACCATCCACAACGATTAAAGGATCGTTTGTTGCTGTAATGGATGCACCCCCTCTAATTCTAATAGCTGAACCACTTGCTGGCCCACCACCTGTGTTAATTTGTAAACCAGCAACTCTACCATTTAATAAATTTTCAACAGTTGGTGTGGCACCTTTGTTAAAATCTTTCGCTGAAATTTGAGTTACTGCGCCAGTAGCGTCTTTTTTCTTAACTTTACCATAACCTACAACTACTACTTCTTCAATTCCTTGCCCTTCTTGTTGTAAAGAAATTGAAATGTTTTGTTGCTTAGCGTAAGCAATGGTTTCTGTTTTAAATCCCAAAAATGAGAAAGAAACATTGTCTCCCGATTTCACATTTTTTAAGGTAAATGTTCCATCAGAATTTGTGAATGTTCCATTTGTTGTTCCAGTAATTGTTACTGAAACGCCAGACATAGCTTGGTTGCTAGTTGCGTCTGTTACTTTACCAGATAAGGTGTTTTGAGCCAAAACACTTAAGGGTAAAACGAGCATAAAAAACAGTAATTTTTTTAGCATTGTTTTCATACATTTTGTTTAAATTAATAGTCAGTTTTTTGCTTATATATTCACTTCAAAGGTTAAATTTATGTAAAAAATTCATTAATCAAAATCTATACAAATATATTAAGCAACGAAAACGTTTTCGTGTTGAAAACTTTATTAGTATTGCAACTTTTTTATTGAAAATAAGTGGATTAAATATTTTTTTCGCCTAAAAAGTTCACTTTCATAATTTCAAAAAAATACAGCTTTTTTTCTACCAAAAATAAAAAATGTATCTTGTTGCCGAAAATCGAATCTAATTCAAAATTATCATGAGAAGAAAAGTAACTTTAAAGCAAATTGCAAAAGAGCTGGATATTTCCATTTCAACCGTCTCAAAATCGTTAAGAGACAGTCATGAAATTAGCGAAGAAACAAGACTAAAGGTGAAAGCGTTTGCCAAATTATATAATTATAAGCCGAATAACATTGCTTTAAGTTTAAAAAACAAGAAAACAAAAACAATTGGAATTATTATTCCAGAAATTGTACATCATTTCTTTGCGACTGTTATTAGTGGAATAGAACATGTAGCAAATGAATTTGGCTATAATGTAATTGTAACACTTTCGGACGAATCTTTTGATAAAGAAGTGATTAATCTTGAAATGTTGGCTAGCGGCAGTACGGATGGTTTTATTATGTCGCTTTCCAAAGAAACGCAACTAAAAAAAGATTTTCACCATTTGGAAGAAGTCATTAACCAAGGGATGCCAGTAGTCCTTTTTGACCGAGTTACAAATGATGTTTTTTGCGATAAAGTCATTATTGATGATCAGTTAGCGGCCTATAATGCAACAGAATTTTTTATTACTAACAAATATAAAAACATTGCCCTAATTACTACTGTTGATTATGTAAGTGTAGGAAAACTTCGTACAGAAGGCTATTTAAAGGCGTTAGCGGATTACGATATTAAACTTGATGAAAAGTTAATTATAAAAGTAGAAGATATAGACCATTGTCAAAATCAAATTATTGATTTAATTACAAATAACGCTATTGACGCAGTTTTTGCTGTGAACGAATTATTTGCCGTAACCGCCATTAAAGCGATTAATAAAATTGGCAAAAAAGTGCCAGATGATATTGCGGTGATAGGGTTTACGGACGGAATTATCTCTCAATTTTCAACTCCAACTATTACTACTGTTAGTCAAAACGGAATCAAAATGGGTCAAAAAGCCGCAAAAATGCTAATTGAACGTCTTGAAAAAGAAGAAGATGACGAACAGTACACCACAGAAATAATTGAAACCGAATTAATTTTTAGAGAATCTACGACAACGTAATAGTTTTAATAATAAATTGAAAAACAAGTAGTTAAAATTTATTATTAAAACATTTTCCGTTTTTTTGATACACAAATTTTAGATTATTTAAAATAATTTACTTTAATTTGTGACTATCAAAGCTTATAGTTCACTTCAAAAATTAAGTATAGTTTTGATAAGCACATAATAATCGCTTATCGTAGTATTAACAACTAATTACGATAAATGGAAAAGCGTAAGTTACGTTTCTGGGAAATTTGGAACATGAGTTTCGGATTCTTAGGAATACAGTTTGGTTTTGCCTTACAAGGAGGCTTCATGTCTAGAATTTTTCAAACACTTGGTGCCGAAGTAGACGACATTCCGGGTCTATGGGTTGCCGCACCTCTAACGGGTTTATTAGTGCAACCTATAGTTGGATATCTATCTGACAATACTTGGAGTCCTAAATTTGGTAGAAGAAAACCATTTTTTCTTATTGGAGCTATTTTGGCTTCTATTACCCTGTTTTTCATGCCACATTCTCCTGTATTATGGATTGCAGCAGGGTTACTATGGGTTTTAGATTCTTCCATTAATATTAGTATGGAACCTTTCCGTGCTTTAGTAGCCGATAAACTTCCAGAATCTCAACGTTCAAACGGATTTGTGATTCAAACATTAATCATTGGAATTGGAACTTGGATTGCTAGTAACTTGCCTTGGTTGGTAAATAAATTAGGAGTAACTAATGAAGCTGCAGCAGGTGTCATTCCACAATCGGTTATTGTAGCTTTTTCTATTGGAGCCTTTGTATTTTTTGCAAGTATTTTATATACTATATTTACTACAAAAGAAAATCCGCCAGAGAATTTTAATCAATTCCTTACCGAAAAAAAAGAATCACGCTTTATTCCAGATTTAGTAATTAGTTTGAAAGAAATGCCATCAACCATGAAAAAATTAGGATTAATTCAATTCTTTAGTTGGTTTGCATTTTTTACTATGTGGAGTTTATCCACACCAGCACTAACAGAACATGTTTTTCATTCTCCAAAACCAGATGTAAAAGAATTTGCAAAATTGGACGATAAAGGAGTTGTTCTAAAAAACAGTAAAGAGGAAGTTGTTTTTCTGAGCACATTAAAAGAGCAAGAATATCAAGCAAAAGACAAAGTGTACAATAATGCAGCCGATTTAGTAGGTTCTGCAACGGGTGTATATGGATTGTCTTCCATGGTTTTTGCCTTGTTACTTACCTTTTATACGCTAAAAAACAAAATAAATAGAAAATACATCCATATGGTATCTTTGATACTTGGTGGATTTGGATTTATTTACATGTTTTATGCTACACCTGCAACCTTACTGTATTCCTTTATTTTAATCGGTTTTTCTTGGGGAAGTATCTTATCGATGCCTTATGCCATGTTGTCTAGCTCAGTTAATCCTAATAAAATGGGAATGATGATGGGATTATTCAATATGTTTATTGTTATTCCTCAAATTATTGCTGCGCTAGGAGGAATCAATTATCTATATAAATTAATTGGTGAAGCACATATTAATGCTATGCTTTTAGCTGGATTATTATTAATTATTGCAGGATTATGTAATTTTTTTATTACAGACAAAAATGCAATTTCAGGTTAAACAAACAAAATGAACAAAAAAGCATTTATATTCGATTTAGACGGCGTAATTGTTGATACGGCCAAATTTCATTTTTTGGCATGGAAAAAATTAGCGGATAGTTTGAATATTAATTTTACACACGAAATCAACGAACAACTAAAAGGCGTAAGTCGAGTACGTTCGTTAGAAATTATTTTATCTCAAGGAAATGTGCCAGCATCTCAAGAAGATAAAAACAAATGGTTGGCACAAAAAAATGAAGATTATTTAGCATTTGTTCATCAAATGGACAAATCTGAAATACTACCTCGTGTAGAAGAAGTACTTCAGTTTCTAAAAGCCAATAATCAATATGTAGTATTGGGTTCGGCAAGTAAAAATGCCCGACCAATATTAGAAAAAGTTAACATTTTGCATTATTTTGATGCACTTGTTGACGGAAATGATGTAACCCATGCCAAGCCGGACCCAGAAGTTTTTCTTCAAGGAGCAAATCAAGTGCAGGTGGCGTACCAAGACGCCATTGTTTTTGAAGATTCAGTAGCCGGTATTCAAGCGGCAAATGTAGCTGGAATGACTAGTGTTGGTATTGGCGAGAAAGAAGTTTTACACGAATCGGATTTTTGTTTTAGAGATTTTACAGAAATGAGTAACGATTTTATAATGCAATTAATTAATAAATAGAAATTGTCAAATTAACTAATTGGGATTTGACAGATTAGAAAGAAAATGAATCAGGATTATATCGTACCAAATAATTGGTCAATCATAGAAGAAGGATTTGAAGCCGATAGAGTAAAATCTTCCGAAAGTTTATTTAGTATTGGAAATGGCGCCATGGGGCAACGTGCCAATTTTGAAGAGCATTACTCAGGTGATACGTTTCAAGGTAGTTACATTGCTGGGGTGTATTATCCAGATAAAACTAAAGTAGGCTGGTGGAAAAATGGCTATCCAGAATATTTTGCTAAAGTACTCAATGCACCAAATTGGATTGGGATTAATTTAGAAGTTAATGGGGAAAAATTAGATTTAGCCTCTTGTAAATCCGTTTCAAATTTCCGTAGAGAATTGAACATGCAGGAAGGTTGGTACCAACGTTCTTTTCAAGCTGTTTTACAAAATGATGTGGAAATTCAAGTACATGTTACTCGATTTTTATCTTTAGATATAGACGAGCTTGGTGCCATAAAATACAATGTTACGCCTATAAATTCCGATGCAAAAGTGGTTTTTATACCTTATTTAGATGCCGGAATTGAAAATGAAGACACCAATTGGGAAGAAAAATTTTGGGAAACGTTAGAAATTAAAAACGAAGAAAATAGCGCATTCATTGTGGCTCGAACTTTAAAAACAAAGTTTACAGTGGCTACTTACATGCAAAATCAAATTATTCTAAATAATGAAATTGCCGATGTAAAACCTGTTGAAGTAACAAAAGAAGCCTCAAAAATTTCATTTTCATACGAAGTTGCCGCAACACAAGGGCAAACAGTTAGTATTCAAAAATTTGGGGGCTACACGATTTCCACAAATCATAAAGAAGAATATCTTATTTCCGCAGCAAAACAAGTATTGGTTCAAGCTACAACTATAGGATTTACTACCTTATTAGAAAATCAAAAGCAAGCATGGGCTAAAATTTGGGAAATGAGTGACATCACTATCGAAGGGGATACCAAAGCCCAACAAGGTATTCGTTTCAATATTTTTCAATTAAATCAAACCTATTTAGGTAAAGATTCTCGCTTAAATATTGGTCCGAAAGGCTTTACGGGTGAAAAATACGGAGGCTCAACCTATTGGGATACCGAAGCGTATTGCATTCCGTTTTATATGGCTACAAAAGATCAGAATGTGGCGCGTAGTTTATTAGAGTACCGTTACAATCAGTTAGACAAAGCCATCGAAAATGCTCAAAATAATTTAGGTTTCAAAAATGGGGCGGCACTTTATCCGATGGTAACAATGAATGGTGAAGAATGTCATAACGAATGGGAAATTACTTTTGAAGAAATTCACCGAAATGGCGCTATTGCCTTTGCTATTTATAATTATTACCGATTCACAGGTGATTACAGTTATATTCCAGAAAAAGGATTAGAAGTTTTAATAGGAATTGCTCGTTTTTGGCACCAAAGAGCTACTTTTTCAACAAACAAAAATCAATTTGTAATTTTAGGGGTTACAGGTCCAAATGAATACGAAAATAACGTGAATAATAATTGGTATACGAATTATATCGCAAAATGGTGTATCAATTATACCTATGCTCAAATTGAAAAAGTAAAATCGGAATATACTTCTGATTACGAAAGAATTATGAGCAAAGTAAACTTAAATGATACCGAATTACACTCTTGGAAAAATACCGCAGAAAATATGTATTTTCCATTTTCGGAAGAACACGGCGTATTTTTACAACAAGATGGCTTCTTAGATAAAGAATTAGTAAAAGTTTCCGATTTAGACAAGTCGCAACGACCAATTAACCAAAAATGGAGTTGGGATAGAATTTTACGTTCACCCTATATTAAACAAGCAGACACACTTCAAGGATTTTATTTCTTTGAAGACGATTTTACCAAAGAACAATTAGAAAGACATTTTGATTTTTACGAACCCTTTACCGTTCATGAAAGTTCACTTTCACCTTGTGTACATTCTATTCAAGCAGCTGCTTTAGGAAGAATGGAGCAGGCTTATACCTTCTATTTAAGAACCTCTCGTTTAGATTTAGATGATTATAATAAAGAAGTGCATGAAGGATTACACATTACCTCCATGGCAGGAACTTGGATGAGTATTGTAGAAGGTTTTGGTGGTATGCGAGTGAAAAACAATCAATTGCATTTTGAACCAAGAATTCCAGAGCAATGGAAGGGCTATTCGTTTAAAGTAAATTTCAGAAATGCAATCGTAAAAGTTGAAGTCACGCATCAAGAAACCAAAGTTTCTGTGGAAGGAAATCCAGAAGTAGAAGTAATCATTAATGGCGCATCGCAAGTAGTAAAAAATTAATAAAATGAAAAAAATTGTATCGGTTATCCTTGTATTAACAGTTATTTTTGGAGCTTCTGCCCAAGAATTCCAATCACCAAATGGTAATTTTAAAATGTCGTTTTCACTTGGAAATGACGGCACACCTATGTATCAGCTTTTCTTTAAAAACAAAGAAGTAATTAAAAAAAGCAAATTAGGGTTAATATTACAAAAGGATAAAAAGTCGTTAGTAAACGATTTTAAAGTAATGGATACAAAAGAGAGCACATTCAATGAAACTTGGAAAACAGTTTGGGGTGAAGAAACGCAAATTCAAAATCATTACAACGAATTAGCCGTAAAATTAAAACAAAATGAAACAGATAGAGAAATCATCATCCGTTTTCGTCTGTTCAATGAAGGTTTAGGTTTCCGATATGAATTTCCTCAGCAAAAAAACTTAATTTATTTTGTAATAAAAGAAGACAGAACCGAATTCGCTATGACTGGAAATCATACCGCATTTTGGATTCCAGGGGATTACGACACACAAGAATACGATTATACAGAAAGCAAATTATCTGAAATTAGAAGTTTATTTAGAGGTGCCATTTCAGAAAATGCCTCTCAAAAACAGTTTTCAGATACAGGGGTACAAACGTCATTAATGATGAAAACAGCAGACGGATTGTATATGAACATTCACGAAGCGGCTTTGATGAATTATTCGTGTATGCATTTAAATTTAGACGATAAGAATTTTGTATTTCAGTCGCACTTAACGCCAGATGCAAAAGGGAATAAAGGGCACATTCAAGCACCAAGTGTTTCGCCTTGGCGTACCATTATCGTTAGTAACGATGCTAGAGAAGTGTTAGCATCCAGAATGACCTTAAACTTAAACGAACCTTGTAAAATTGAAAACACCTCTTGGATTAAACCAGTAAAATATGTTGGGGTTTGGTGGGAAATGATTACAGGGAAAAGTTCTTGGGCATATACAGATGATTTTCCAGCGATTCAACTTGGAATAACCGATTATTCAAAAGCAAAGCAAAGTGCCAAACACGCGGCAAATACCAAGCACGTAAAAGAGTATATAGATTTTGCAGCATTACACGGCTTTGATGCCGTTTTGGTAGAAGGTTGGAACGAAGGTTGGGAAGACTGGTTTGGTCATGAAAAAGATTATGTTTTCGATTTTATTTCCGCTTATCCAGATTTTGATGTAAAAGGCATTCACGAATATGCGAAGTCAAAAGGCATTAAAATGAT
>RDXY01000018.1 GCA_004293045.1 Flavobacteriia bacterium
AGTAAAGAAATTAGGTATCAAAGTTTTTACCTCACAAAGTGTACAATCTTTATATTTCAATAAGGACGAACAATGGAAAATGGAAACCCAACACGATGTTTTTGTTGCAGATAAAATTGTAGTTGCCACTGGAAGCAATCCTAAAATTTGGGAAATGATGCATCAAATGGGGCATCAAATTGTCGAACCCGTTCCTTCCTTATTTACATTCAATATTACAGATAAAAGAATTAAAGATTTAATGGGACTTTCGGCGCAAGCCAGCATTAAAATAAAAAACTCAAAATTAGCATCTTCGGGGCCATTATTAATTACACATTGGGGACTTTCAGGGCCCGGAATTTTAAGACTTTCTGCTTGGGGTGCTAGAGAATTATCTGACAAAAAATATTGTTTTGCCCTGCTTGTAAATTGGTTAGATGAGGTGTCTTTTGAGGAAGCCATCGAACAATTAAAAGAAATTAAAGAAGAAAACAATAAAAAACTAATTGGCAAATTTTGTCCGTTTGATTTTCCAAAACGATTGTGGGAAAATATCGTAACCGCTTCAGATATTGCTTTAGATTATAAATGGGCTGAGGTAACCAATAAGCAAATAAATAGCCTGGCCAATCAGTTAACCCAAGCTGAATTTCAGGTTAACGGGAAAAGCACATTTAAAGAAGAATTTGTAACCGCTGGCGGCATCGATTTAAAAGAAATTAATTTTAAAACCATGCAAAGCAAAATTTTACCAAACGTTTATTTTGCTGGCGAAGTGGTAAATATTGATGCCATAACGGGTGGCTTCAATTTTCAAAATGCTTGGACAAGCGGTTTTATAGTTGCCGAGAATATTTAATTTAAATAAAAAATACTTAACGTTAAAAGCGAGGCAAAACTAACCCAAGCAATGTAGGGTATAAATAATTTTGATGCTACGGGATGAATGGGTTTAAAAATTTTGTAACATTCAATTAAAACTAACAATAATAAAATCACTTCTATGGAAGCTAATAGTAGATTTTGCAACCCAAAAAATAGGTAAGACCATAACGCATTTAATCCCAATTGAAAAATAAAATATTGCAAGGCTACTTTAACTTCTTTAGGTTTATTTTCAATCTCATTCCAAACTAATCCTGCAGCAATTCCCATAAAAATATATAACAAAGTCCAAACAGGTGCGAAAACCCAATTTGGAGGATTAAATACTGGTTTTACAAGAGTAGGATACCAAGTGGTTATTGACGATTGCGTAATTTTTCCTGAGAAAAAACCAACAGTCAAACAAATAATTATGCAATACGATATTCTTAAATACTTTTTCATTTTGATAATTTTATTCAAATATATTTAAAACTTCTGACATCGGACAACTAAGTTTTAACTTCCTTTTCTATCTTTGTAAAAAATAATTTTATGTATTCTGATTTAGACTTCATTATTTCAAATTATAATTCAATTGAAGCGGCATCTTTTTCGTGGAGTGCGCCAAGTAATATTGCTTTGGTGAAATATTGGGGTAAAAAAGAAGTCGGGGATCAAATTCCTGCTAATCCATCCATTAGTTTTACACTGAAAAATTGCAAAACCATTACATCGGTTACCATTTCTTCTAAAGTTGAAAAGGATAATTTTTCATTCGATTTGTTATTTGAAGGAAAGCCAAAAGAAGATTTTAAACCTAAAATTCAAAAGTTCTTCGAAAGAATTTATAAATATTGCCCATATTTAAAAGAGTATCATTTTACCATTGATACTCAAAATACCTTTCCGCATAGTTCAGGAATAGCGTCTTCTGCTTCAGGAATGGCAGCACTTGCCATGAATATTATGAGTTTAGAAAAAGCATTAAAACCTGAAATTTCCGAAGATTATTTTTATGCAAAAGCTTCTTTTTTAGCCCGATTAGGTTCAGGAAGTGCTTGCAGAAGTATAATTGGCAAAGTAGTTGGGTGGGGAAAAAACGAAACCATAAAAAACAGCTCCGACTTATTTGGGGTAATATTTGAAAATATACATCCGAATTTTCATAATTTTCAAGATACGATTTTGTTAGTTGATAAAGGCGAAAAACAAGTTTCGAGTACCGTTGGGCATAATTTAATGCACAACCATCCATTTGCCGAACAACGTTTTCACCAAGCGCATCATAATATTGCTAAAATTGTTTCGTTATTAGAAATAGGAAATGTAACTGATTTTATGAGTTTGGTAGAAAGCGAAGCGTTAACATTACACGCTATGATGATGACGTCGATGCCTTATTTTATTTTAATGAAACCCAATACATTAGAAATTATTAATAAAATTTGGAAGTTTAGAAGCGATACACAAACTCCAGTATGTTTTACGTTAGATGCAGGTGCCAATGTGCACGTTTTGTATCCTGAGCATGTAAAAGAAAAAGTATTGCAATTTATTCAGGACGAATTAGTTGGCTATTGTCAAAATGGTCAGTATATTTGCGATGAAATTGGAAATGGGAGTCAATTGATAGTTAATAATTAACAATTGATAATGGAAAAGCGAAATGTAATAAAAGAAAAATCTTTCGAATTTGCAAAGGAAATTGTGTATCTTTACAAAAATCTAGCAGATAAAAAAGAGTTTGTATTATCAAGACAAGTATTAAAATCTGGAACATCAATAGGTGCTAATATTCGGGAAGCAGAACACGCTCAAAGTAAAGCAGATTTTATAAACAAACTTTCAATTTCATTAAAAGAAGCAAATGAAACAGAATATTGGTTAGATTTGCTTTATGAAACAAATTACTTAAGTGATGAGTTGTTTCAGAATTTAAAAAATAAAAATATTGAATTATTAAAATTACTCATAAGTATAATTAATACTTCAAAGAAACAATAGTTATCAATTGTTAATTATTAATTGTCAATTAAAAATTATGAAAGGACCACTTTTTTACTCAAAAATATTACTTTTCGGAGAATATGGAATCATTCAAGATTCTAAAGGGCTTTCTATACCATATAATTTTTATAATGGCGCATTGAAGTCAGAGGAAAACCCGACAGATGAAGCCAAAAAATCAAATCAAAGTTTAATAAAATTCGTGGCTTACTTAAAGCAATTGCAAACGGAACAACCAGATTTAGTAACGTTTAATATTGAGTTGTTACAAAACGATGTAAACAACGGTATGTATTTTGATTCTAGTATTCCACAAGGTTACGGAGTAGGAAGTAGTGGCGCTTTAGTAGCCGCTATCTATGATAAATACGCTGCGAATAAAATTACCGTATTAGAAAACTTAACCAGAGAAAAATTATTACAATTAAAAGCCATTTTTTCTAATATGGAATCGTTTTTCCACGGAAAAAGTTCTGGTTTAGATCCATTAAATAGTTATTTAAGTTTACCAATTCTTATCAATTCAAAAGATAATATTGAAGCCGCTGGAATCCCAAGTCAATCAGCAACAGGAAAAGGTGCTGTTTTCTTGTTAGATTCAGGAATTGTTGGAGAAACGGCTCCAATGGTAAATATCTTTATGGAAAATTTAAAAGACCAAGGTTTTAGAAAAATGCTAAAATCTCAGTTTATTAAATATACCGATTCTTGTGTGGAAAACTTCTTACAAGGCGACATGAAATCGTTATTTAAAAACACAAAAGAATTATCTAAAGTAGTTTTAAGTAATTTTAAACCAATGATTCCAGAACAATTTCACCAAATTTGGCAAAACGGAATTGAAACCAACGATTACTATTTAAAATTGTGTGGTTCTGGTGGTGGTGGCTATATTTTAGGTTTTACAGAAGATTTTGAAAAAGCTAAAAAGTCTTTAAAAGATTTTAAATTAGAAATGGTTTATCAGTTTTAATATAGGTTAAAGGTAAAGGGCAATTGGTAAAAGGGCGATAATTTTTTTCGACCAAACCCAACACCCAAACCCAACACCCTTCACTACAAAAAATGCTAAGTCGCAACTCAAAATTAGTACTAACCAAAATCTTCAGTTTCTTTTCTGTGGTTCGTGGGTACAATGTTTTTGTAATCGCACTAGCACAATATTTATCAGCTATTTACATTTTAGCCCCAGAAAGAAGAGCATTAGATGTTGTTTTAGATGGGAGATTATTTTTATTAGTAATGGCGTCTATTTTTGCTATTGCTTCTGGTTACATTATAAATAATTTTTACGATGTCAAAAAAGACATAATCAATCGTCCTAAAAAATCGTATTTAGACAGATTGGTAAGTCAGAAAACACAACTTCAAGTTTATTTTACTTTGAATTTTTTTTCCGCTTTATTTGGTTTTATTGTTTCATGGCGAGCGGCTTTATTTTTTTCTGTTTATATTTTTATCATTTGGTTGTATTCGCACAAGCTCAAAAAAATACTTTTCATTGGTAATATTTCCGCTTCTTTATTAGCTGTTTTGCCCTTTTTTGGGATTTTAATGTATTTTAAAAATTTTTATCAAGTAATTTTTGCACATGCTACATTTTTATATCTAATCATATTAATTCGTGAAATGATTAAAGATTTAGAAAATATTGAAGGTGATTTATCGAATAATTATCAAACCCTACCCGTCAATTTTGGAGAAAATTTTGCTAAAAAAATCATTTCAATATTGTTATTGTGTACCGTCGTTCCTGTATATTTTCTTATTAATGTGTTCGATGTAGGTTATATGGACATTTATTTTTACTCGAGTTACATTTTACTACTAATTTTTGTATTGAAATTATGGAAATCGGAAGGAAAAGTAGCTTATATTAAACTTCATTTTTTACTAAAAATAATTTTATTAGCAGGCGTACTTTGTATTGTTTTAATTAAACCAGATGTGATTGAAAACGGTCAAAAATGGCTATTAATTCGATAGTGTTCGGCTTCACACTTCCAATTTCATAGTTCTCACTTAAATTGACTATCTTTGCAAAAAAATAAAAGCATGAGAAAATCGTCAGGAGCCAAAAGAAGCGGTAAAGTTTCGGAAAGTAAAAAACCAGATTTTAAGAAAAACGAATCAGGAAAATCTTTTTCTTCAGAAAACAAACCTGCTCCAAAGTTCAGTAGAACAGACAAGCCAAAACCACAAGTGGTTAAAATAAAATCTGATAAAGAGGAAATCAGATTAAATAAATATGTAGCCAATTCAGGAGTTTGTAGTCGAAGAGATGCCGACATTTATATTCAAAGCGGAAACGTAAAAGTAAATGGGGAAGTGGTTACAGAAATGGGACATAAAGTAAAGCTAACCGATGTGGTTAATTTTGATGGTGTGAATATTACACCAGAGAAAAAAGAATACATTCTTTTAAACAAACCTAAGAATTTTTCAACTGAGAAAAATGACCAAGGTGCCAACAACGTGTTGCAATTAATCAAATCTCCTTCAAATGTTCGATTAGAACCAGTTGGAAGAATGGATAAAACTACAACAGGATTGTTATTGTTTACAAATGATCCAGATATGGTTAGGAAATTCACTACACCCAATCAACGATCTTCTAAAATTTATCAAGTTTCTTTAGATAAAAATTTAAAATACGAAGATTTAGAAAAAATTCAAAGCGGAATTACTATTGAAGGACATAAAGTATATGTGGAAGAAGTTTCTTATATCGATGGAGAAGCTAAAAGTGAAATTGGTGTAAAAATGAAAACATCAAATGTTAAAGTGGTTCGAAATATTTTTGAACATTTAAAATATAATGTTATAAAATTAGATCGCGTTGTGTTTGCGGGATTAACTAAAAAGAATTTACCAAGAGGAAATTGGAGAGTGTTAACCGAGCAAGAAGTAGTCAATTTAAAAAATAACTAAAAAAATACGTCTTTTATTTGTCGTATTTTTTAATACAAATACCAATCAGATTAAAAAATAAAATATATATTTGTAATCCATATTTAATAAATGTATTAATGAAAAAAATAGTTCAACTACTTGCCCTTGTTTTAGTAATGGCGTCTTGTGAAAATGATATTAAAACTAATTTGCCTGCATTTTTAGGTGAAAAAGATAATATTTCATGGCGTGCTTCAGATACAAAAGTAACCGTAAATACTAATGGCACCATTACAATAAATGCATATAAGAATAATGAGTTAGTTACTTTAACAGTTCCAAATTCAGTTGGAATTCATTATCTAGGAACCGCTAATCAAGGGATAAATGCTACGTATTCCTATAGCAATCAGCAATCATTATTATACTATGAAACCGCATTAATTGAAGGGCCTGTTTTTAAATTACAAGGCGTAACAAATCCTGGTACTGGATATGCAGCTTTAAACGGAAACAATGTAACTACTACTGGAGGTTCAGGAAATGGATTAACCTTAAAAATCCAAACCAATAGTTCTGGGGCAGTAACAGACGCAACAATTGTTAGTAGAGGAGTAGGTTATGAACCAGGAGATGTAATTACTGTAAATGGCGGAAATGCAAACGCAACAGTTACTGTTTTAAATGTTTCAAAAAGTAATGGAGAAGTTGAAATTGAAAAAATTGAAGGAAATCTATATTCAGGAACATTCAAATTTAATGTGATTGATGAACAAGGAACAGTTGTAAATTTTAATAAAGGAATTTTTTATAAAGTACCGATTTTATAAAATTTTAAACATATATTACTAACAACCACTTCATTTAGGAGTGGTTTTTTGTTTTTGTTAATAACTAAAATTGCCTTAAAAAAAGATAAATTGTATTTTTGAAATCATAACAAATTTTAGTAATTATTTGGCTATTTTCTAATTACTATTCACTAATTACAAATAAATGTATTTAATCTTCGATACCGAAACCACCGGTTTACCTAAAAGTTGGTCTGCTCCCATCACAGATACAAACAATTGGCCTCGTTGTGTGCAAATTGCTTGGCAATTACATGATGACATGGGAAACCTTATCGAGCATCAAGATTATTTAGTGAAACCGGAAGGATATAATATTCCGTTTGATGCAGAAAGTATTCATGGAATTTCTACAGAATTAGCCACTCAAGAAGGTTCTGGTTTAAGTGAAATTCTTGAAAAATTTAATACGGCATTATCAAAATCGAAATATATTGTAGGTCAAAATGTAGGTTTTGATGTGAATATTATGGGTTGTGAATTTCATCGATTTGGAATAGCTACCGATTTAACTAAAATGCCCATTTTAGATACGTGTACTGAAACTACTGCTTTACTATTAAAATTACCTGGTGGACGAGGTGGAAAATTTAAACTACCCACATTAACCGAATTACATCACTACTTATTTAACGAAAAATTCGCAGAAGCCCATAATGCCACTGCCGATGTGGAAGCCACCACTCGATGTTTTTTAGAATTAGTAAAACGCGGAAATTTTAATTCCAACGAATTACCTGTTTCTGAAGAATATTATGCAGCATTCAGAACTAATAATCCAGATGTAAAACCAATCGGATTAAAACATGTTAATTTAAAGCAAGCTTCAGCTACTTTAAGAGAAAAATTACAACAACAACTTCCAAAAGATATTGAAATTTTACCTGAAAATTTGGAAGATATTTCAGATGCTGCTTTTGCACATTTGCACAATCATTCGCAGTTTTCGGTTTTGCAATCTACGATTTCCATTCCTAAATTAATAGAAAATACAGTAAAGCAAAAAATGCCAGCAGTTGCCCTTACAGATATTGGAAACATGATGGGCGCCTTTCAGTTTGTTAGCGGAATTTTAAATCATAATAAATTGGCGGAAGCCAAAAACAAAGAACTAGTTGAAGCTGGTGAACAACCAACAGAAACCATCATCAAACCAATTGTAGGTTGTGAATTTTTTGTTTGTAACAATCACAAAGACAAATCAAACAAAGACAATGGGTATCAGGTCGTCTTTTTAGCAAAAAATAAAAAAGGATATCATAATTTAGCCAAGTTGTCATCAAAAGCCTATACGGATGGTTTTTATTACGTGCCAAGAATAGATAAAGCTTTAATCCAACAATATAAAGAAGACATTATTGTTTTGACAGGAAGTTTATCTGGTGAAGTGCCAAATAAAATCCTAAATCTCGGGGAAAATCAAGCTGAAGAAGCCTTATTATGGTGGAAAGAACAATTCGGTGACGATTTGTATATCGAAGTAATGAATCACAATCAAGAGGATGAAAAAGCAGTAAATACTACGTTAATTCAGTTTTCTAAAAAGCATAATGTAAAGCTAATTGCTACCAACAATACGTTTTACATCAATAAAGAAGATGCCAACGCACACGATATTTTATTATGTGTTAAAGAGGGCGAAAAACAGGCCACACCCATTGGACGAGGACGTGGATACCGATTCGGATTACCCAATCAGGAATACTATTTCAAGTCAACAAATGAAATGAAAAAATTGTTTCCGCAAACTCCGGAAGCTATTAGTAATGTACAAGAAATTGTAGATAAAATTGAAATGTATTCGCTTTCGCGAGAGGTATTACTTCCAAAATTCGATATTCCAGAACAATTTCAAGTTCCGGAAGATAAAGAAGATAAAGGAGTTCGAGGTGAAAATGCTTATTTAAGACATTTAACCTACGAAGGCGCCAAAAAACGGTATGGTGAAATCACAGATGAAATTAAAGAACGTATTGATTTCGAACTCTTAACAATTAGTAATTCAGGTTATCCGGGTTATTTTTTAATTGTACAGGATTTTATCGCCGAAGCCCGGAAAATGGACGTTTCGGTTGGTCCAGGTCGTGGTTCAGCAGCAGGTTCCGTGGTAGCATATTGCTTGTGGATTACGAATATCGATCCATTATTGTACAACCTGCTTTTCGAGCGTTTTTTAAATCCAGATCGTGTGTCGATGCCCGATATAGATATCGATTTTGATGATGAAGGTCGTGGTAGAGTAATGGATTACGTAATTAAAAAATATGGTTCCAATCAAGTGGCACAAATTATCACGTATGGTAAAATGGCTACGAAATCGGCTATCCGAGATACTGCTCGAGTTTTAGATTTGCCTTTATTTGAAGCAGATAGAATTGCGAAATTAATTCCAACTATGATGCCTGGAAAATGGAATTTAGCACGATTTCTATCGGAAAAAGAGGAAGAAGTTAAAAAAGCCGTTCGTTCAGATGAATTTGACCGAGTAAAAGAATTAATTGAGATTGCCCATCAAGGCGAACTTTCCGGAGAAACCATTCAACAAGCAAAAATATTAGAAGGGTCGCTACGAAATACAGGAATTCACGCTTGCGGTGTAATTATTACGCCAGATGATATTACCAATTTCGTACCCGTAACTACAGCAAAAGATTCGGATTTATATGTTACTCAGTTTGATAATGCAGTGGCTGAAAGTGCAGGTTTGTTAAAGATGGACTTCCTAGGATTAAAAACTTTAACACTTATAAAAGACACGGTTAAACTCGTAAAATATAAACGAAATATCGATTTAGATCCCGATACATTTCCTATTGACGATAAAAAGACATACGAATTATTCCAACGTGGGGAAACGGTAGGGATATTTCAGTACGAATCGCCTGGAATGCAAAAATATTTGAAAGATTTAAAGCCAACAGTTTTTGGAGATTTAATTGCTATGAATGCATTATATCGACCAGGACCGTTAGAGTATATTCCTTCTTTTGTGCGTAGAAAAAATGGATTAGAACCCATTGCATATGATTTAGATGCTTGTGAAGAATATTTAGCAGAAACCTATGGAATTACCGTTTATCAAGAGCAAGTAATGCTTTTGTCACAATCATTAGCGGGTTTTACAAAAGGCGATGCCGACGTGCTTCGTAAAGCAATGGGTAAAAAAGACAAGCCGGTCTTGGACAAAATGAAGCCTAAATTCATCGCGCAAGCAGAAGAAAAAGGTCATGATGCCAAAATATTAGAAAAAATTTGGAAAGACTGGGAGGCGTTTGCAAGTTATGCTTTCAACAAATCGCACTCTACATGTTATGCTTGGATTGCCTATCAAACAGCCTATTTAAAAGCCCATTATCCTGCAGAATATATGGCAGCGGTACTTTCTAATAATATGAATGATATCAAATCCGTTTCCTTTTTTATGGAAGAATGTAAACGCATGGGATTAGAAGTTTTAGGTCCGGATGTAAATGAGTCTTTTTATAAATTTACGGTAAATGATAATAATGCGATTCGTTTTGGAATGGGTGCGATTAAAGGTGTGGGTGAAAACGCAGTAAAAACAATAGTTGAAGTACGAAAAGAAGGCCGTTACAAGTCTATTTTCGATTTAGCAAAACGAATTGATTTGCGTGCAGCCAATAAAAAAGCTTTCGAAAATTTAGCCTTAGCTGGTGGTTTTGATGAATTTGGAGACACACATCGTGCACAATATTTTCATTCAGATGGTGATAATAGTACCTTTTTGGAAAAGGCCATTCGTTTTGGCGCGAAGTTTCAAGAAAACGAAAACTCTTCTCAAGTTAGCTTATTTGGCGATGCATCCGACGTACAAATTGCAGAACCAATTGTGCCACCTTGTGAAGAATGGAATACTTTAGAGAAATTATCTCGTGAAAAAGAAGTAGTTGGAATTTATATTTCAGGGCATCCGCTAGATGATTATAAATTTGAAATGAAATATTTCTGCAATACCAAATTACAAGCCTTACATAATTTGGAGCCTCTAGTTGGTAAAAACCTATCATTTGGTGGAATTGTTTCCAATGTGCAACATCGCACCACGCAACAAAATAAAGGTTGGGCCACGTTTAATATTGAAGGGTATGAAGAAAGTTTTGAATTTAAAATATTTAATGAAGAATATTTAAAATTTCGTCATTATTTGGTGGCAAACCAGTTTGTATTCGTCAAAATTTTTGTAAAAGAAGGTTGGACAAATAAAGACACCGGAAAAAAATCAGAGCCAAGAATTAATTTTACGCATCTGCAGAGTTTACAGGATGTATTGCCAGATTTTGCAAAAAAATTAACCATTCAATTGCCTGTTGAAGAATTAAAAGAACAATTAATTTCAAAATTAAACGAACTTTTTTCTTATCATCAAGGCGATTTTAATGTAACATTCGAATTGTTAGAATTAGAAAAAGTGAAACGATTTGTAAAGCGAGAGATTGAAATTGATGAAGAAATTCAAGACGAAAATCTTTTAGAAATAGAGGATGAGGTAGATAATAATGCTGAAATTATAATAGAAAATCAAATGGAAGAAATTGAAGAAACAATAATCAAAAATAAGTTAGAAATGCCCAGTAGAAAACTAAAAATTTCTATTTCTAAGGATTTGTTGGAAGGTTTGGAAAAAATGCAAATTAATTTCAAATTGAATTAATGTAATCAATACGTAAAAACTAATAAATTGATTTTTCTAATTCTTAAATAGCTAAAAGAAATCATAATTTTTTTCACAGCTTAAATATATTTTCTACTTTCGCAGTGATATAATTAAAGTATAAAAAATAAATATAAAAATATGGCATTAGCAATTACAGACGCTACTTTTGAGGAAGTAGTATTAAAATCAGACAAACCAGTAGTAGTAGATTTTTGGGCAGCTTGGTGTGGACCATGCAGAATGGTAGGGCCAGTTATAGATGAAGTAGCTACTGAGTACGAAGGAAAAGCAGTTGTTGGTAAAGTAGATGTTGATGCAAATCAAGAATTTGCCGCAAAATATGGTGTAAGGAATATTCCTACCGTATTAGTGTTTCAAAACGGAGAAGTAGTTGGAAGACAAGTAGGAGTGGCTCCAAAAAAAACCTATACAGACGCAATTGACGCATTACTATAAGTGATACCATAAATATAGTATTAAAGGTTCAACGAAAGTTGAGCCTTTTTTTTACCCTACACTTTCATGCAGAAATTAAAATCTTTTCTTATATTTACGATATGAATTTAGAATCACAACTCGAAAAAATATCCCAATTTAAAAATTTAGAACTTTTGGCTAATCAAATAGTTGAAGGCTTTATTTCTGGTATGCATAAAAGTCCATTTCATGGATTTTCTGCCGAATTTGCCGAGCATAAAATTTACAATCCAGGCGAAAGCACCAAACATATAGATTGGAAATTATTTGCCAAAACGGATAGGTTATATACTAAAAAGTACGAAGAAGAAACGAATCTAAGATGTCATCTAATTATAGATAATTCTTCGTCTATGCATTATCCCAAGTTAAAATCTAATCAAAATTTTTCCAAAAGTAAAATTGGATTTTCTGTTTTAGCGGCAGCTGTTTTAATGAATTTATTAAAAAAACAACGAGACGCAGTTGGAGTTTCTGTATATTCGGATACTTATGAATACTATGCTTCAGAAAAAGGAAGTGAACGCCATCACAGAATGATTTTAAATCAGTTTGAAAACATATTAAACGATTCTAAAGAGTCTAAAAAAACAGATACGATTACATTTCTTCATCAAATTGCTGAAAAAGTGCATCGTCGTTCGATGATTATTTTATTTACCGATATGTTTATCGACGAAGAAAATGAAAAACTGTTCAGTGCTTTGCAACATTTAAAACATAACAAACATAAGGTGGTTTTATTTCATGTTTTTGATAAAAAAACGGAGTTAAATTTTGATTTTGATAACACACCAAGAAAGTTTATAGATAGGGAAACAGGTGAAGAAGTAAATTTATTTGCCGAAAACATGAAAGAAAGTTATGAAAAAGTGGTGAATACTTATTTTGAAAACATAGCTAATACCTGTGCTTCCTATAAAATTAAGTATGTTCCAGTTTCGGTGAATGAAAATTTCGAAAAAATACTAACTACATATTTGGTTGAAAAACAGAAGTTTGGATAAGTAATGGTTGTTATTTCGTATTTTTTTTATTAAAATATTTGCAAGTTACAAAAACAGTAGTATATTTGCACTCGCATTACAGCAACGGTTTGGTAGTTCAGTTGGTTAGAATACCTGCCTGTCACGCAGGGGGTCGCGGGTTCGAGTCCCGTCCAGACCGCAACATTTGGGAAGCATTCTAATTTTTTAGAATGCTTTTTTGCCCAAATATCTTGAGTTTTCAAGAGTAACGTAGTTGTGTTGTTTAGTCCGCCTTGGCGGACAAAGGTTTAGTAGTTAGACCAATGAAAAGCTTTCCACTTTGTGGATGGCTTTTTTGATTTTATGATGTTTTGTTTTTCTAATAAAGTAAAACTAATTGATGCTTTTAATGTTTTTCCCCCATTATTTCTATTTTATCCCAAATAAATAGTTGTTATATATATAATTTACCTATATTTATACGCTAAAAATAAAAAAATTAATAATTTAATATCTATAAAATGAAGAAAAAATTACTTGCATTATTAGTTCTTTTGAGTGTGGCAATTAACTTTGTCAGCGCACAATGTTCTGCACCAACCAATGTTTTTGTCTCAAATATTACAAACAATTCTGCTGTAATATCATGGGTGCCAGCAACAACTTCTGTATCGAATTACAACATTCAGTTATTTATGAATGGAACTGTAGCTGGAAATTTTGCAGCACAAACTAGTCCATTTGTATTAACGGGTTTGCCTTGCGACACCACATGTACTGCTCAAATTGTATCGGTTTGTGCACCTAATGTAATCAGCGCACCTAGTGTTACAGTTACTTTTATGACATTGCCTTGTCCACCTCAGTTTGGACAACCTCAAAGCATGACGGCTTGCGTAACTAACGGATTCGGATGTTTTGATTTAGCAAGTAATACTTCAGTTATTTTAGCCAATCAACCTGTAAATTTATATACTGTATCGTATCATGCTTCTCAAGCCGATGCAGTTTCTGGTACCAATCCTTTGGTAAGTCCACATTGTGTGAATCTAGGAAGTTACACCGTTTTTTCTAGAGTTACAGAAATTTCTTCTGGAAATATGATGCAAGTTAGTGGTTTTACAATAAACGCTGTTGATTATGAAGTGATGCCAGCTTTAAATCCAATGGTGCAATGTGATGACAATAATGACCAACAAGTGGTTTTTGATTTAACATCCTCTCAAGCCGTTATTAATACAAATAATACATTAGTTTATTATCCAACATTAGTTGCAGCACAAAATCAAGTAAACCCATTAACACCGGCTA
The DNA here is from genome assembly GCA_004293045.1 of Flavobacteriia bacterium. GTDB lineage: Bacteria > Bacteroidota > Bacteroidia > Flavobacteriales > Flavobacteriaceae > Flavobacterium. The sequence continues at coordinate 14,031 of RDXY01000018.1, forward strand.
CTAATTTTGTAGTTCCTGTTTCGGCTTCCAATAGTACTATTTATATTAGAGAGATTATCGGTGATGCTTGTGATAAAATATACCCACGAACTGTTTTTGCGCAGTCCAATTGTAATTTAGCTTCTTCTTGTGCAAATGCAAATTTATTGTGTAATTCATTAGGAGTTCCTTTTTCAAATACAATTAGTGTTGCTAGTGCTAGTAATGCAGGATGTTTAGGTTCTACACCAAATCCAACTTGGTTTTATTTACCAATTAGCGCTTCTGGAACTATTAATTTAATAATTACACAAGGAAATAATGCACCTAGTTATAACAACCAAGATGTAGATTATATCGTATATGGTCCGTTTACTAGTGGTACTTCAAGTTGTAACTTAGTAGGCCCAAATAATATTGTAAGTTGTAGTTATTCTGCTTCTCCTACTGAGTATCCTATAATTCCAAATGCACAAGCGGGACAATATTATTTAATGATGGTTACAAATTTCTCTAATCAAAGTGGATTTGTTACTATTAATAATTTGTCAACTTCTACAGGCGTAATTAACTGTACTGGGTTTACATTTAATGCCTTTTTAGATTCAAATAATAACGGTACAAAAGATACTGGAGAAGTGAATTTCCCTTTAGGTAAGTTTACACATGAGAAAAATGATAATGGTGTGGTTCATAATGTAATTGCTCCAACAGGATCATTTAGTATTTATGATATGGTTACTACTAATTCATATGATGTTTCTTTTGTAGTTAATCCTGACTATGCAACTATGTATAATGTGAATCCATCTCAGTTTTTAAATTTAACACCAACTGGAGCAGGAATGACTACTTATAATTTCCCAGTAACATCACTTCAAAATTATAACGATTTAGGAGTTGCAGTTGTTCCATTTAATGCACCAAGACCAGGATTTAATTACATAAATCGTATTGTCTACGCCAATTTAGGAAATCAAATCATTCCGTCTGGAACACTATCATTTACTAAACCTAATCCTGTTTCAATTGTTTCAACTAATCCAGCAACTACTAGTACTGCAACAGGGTTTACTTATAATTTTACCAACTTGTTACCTTTTGAGGTAAGAACGGTTGATGTAGTTATGTTAGTGCCTACTATTCCTACTGTAAATGCTAATGATTATTTAGTAAGTCAAGCTTCAATTGTACCTACTACTGGTGATGTAGTTCTTGAAAATAACAGTAATACATTAACTCAAATTGTAGTAAATGCTTACGATCCAAATGATAAAATGGAATCTCGTGGCCCTCAAATATTACATGCTAGTTTCACATCTAATGATTATTTATACTACACAATCCGTTTTGAAAACACAGGTAATGCTAGTGCTATTAATATCAGAATCAATGATGTTTTAAATAGCAAATTAGATGAAAGTACTTTGTCTATGATTAGTTCTAGTCATGCTTATGAATTAGACAGAGTAGGAACTGAATTAAATTGGAGATTCAATAATATTCAATTACCAGTTTCTGTAGCCAATTCTACAATCGGAAAAGGCTATGTAACATTCAAAATTAAACCAAAAGCGGGTTATGTAGTTGGGGATATTATTCCAAATGCGGCATCCATTTATTTTGACTACAACCCAGCAATTGTAACGAATACCTTTACAACTGAATTTGTGGCTCTTTTAGAATCAGCATCATTCAATACTAATGAGTTTATGGTATATCCAAATCCAACAAATTCAATTTTGAATATTCAATCTAAAAACAATCAAACTATTTCTGAAGTAAATGTTTATGATTTATTAGGTAAAAAACTTACCAATAAAAAAGTAACGGTTTCTACTACAGAACTGGACTTAACTGATTATACTCCAGGTTTATATATTTTGGAAGTTATTTCAGCAGATAATCAAAGAAGTATTCATAAGATTGTAAAAAAATAATCTTAATTATATAATAAAAAAAATCCCGATTCATTCGGGATTTTTTTATGTCTAAAAGTAAGGATTTATAATAGTTCGAATAAAAATATAAAAATCAATAAAACATATTCCATAAAATTGTATTTTTGAAAATCTAAATAGTTGAAAATCAAAATGAATAAAGTAATTGCTTTTTTTCTAATATTCTTACTGCAATCGTGCCAGTTTTTTGATAAGAAAGTGCCAGATGAAAACGTATTATTAGAACAAGAACTCAGAAAAATAAATTGGGAACAAGTAGACGAATTTCCATCTTTTACAGCTTGTGATTCCTTGTCTGATACGTACAGCAAACAAACTTGTTTTTACGAAACACTTTCTACTCAATTGCATTCTAAATTGAAGGATGATAGTATTGCAAAATTGTTTCCGCAATTAGATACCATTCAGGTAAAAGTAACTATTTCTTCTAATTCTGATGTTAATTTTGAAGCTATTATTTCGGATTCAATTGCCTATAATAAAATCCAATTAGACAGTATTTTTCAATTGCGATTAACCGATTTTCCTAAAATTAATCCTGCCATAAAAAGAGGCGTTCCAGTAAAATCAGAATTTCAATTACCAGTAGTTTTACAGAAAGAAGAATAAACTTTGTGGAGTATTAATTTCTTTTCGGTTTAAAAATCAATACAAAATAACTCCCAATTAGTACGGGTAACACTACATTTGCCATCCACATAAAAGTGCTGATGAATAAAACAATGTAATCGTCAATATTTAATTTATTAAAAAACCAAATGGCGACACTTCCTTTTACTACAAAATCTAAAAATTGAAAAGATGGTAAAGAACTGGCAATAAAATATACTGCAGTTATGGTAGCCATTAACGTAAAATAATCAATTTTTACTCCAAATAACAAAAACAAAAAGTAATATTGGTGCGAGAAGGTTATATATCTTGCAATAGCTAACCACATGTTTTTTCTGTGAATTTCCTTTGGAATTTCTGTAATTTTCTCAATAAATAATTGAACAGAATAGCCTTTTATAGTAGCGTTTTTTGTTAAAAATAAAAAGCTAACTAGTAGTAGTACAATGAATAAAATAATTAAAAAAGAGTAACTATAACCCAAGTATAAAAGGCCAGTTAATCCAAAAAAAATAGCAATAATTAATTGAATTCCATTACAAATTACATTTAAAAACAATATTTTTTTAGTTTCAGATTTTGGAAAATAAAGTGCTTTTCCGGCATATTCTCCAATTCCATTTGGAGTAAATAATCCGGCAGTTACACCCGCTAAAACTTGTTTTGTTGCCGTGTAAAGCGAAATTTTTTCAACTACCTCAACTAAATTCTGCCATTTTAAAATTTCTAAAAAACGGTTTAAAAAACTAAATCCTAACATAAAAATTAACCACGAAATAGTAAATTTTTCTTGTAAGATTCCTGAAAATTGATGCCAACTTAACTTGTTGTCATTTGCTAATTTTTCATATATGAAATAAAAAGCACCAAAAACAATTGTGAGTTTGATTATAAGTGTAAGATATTGTTTAATTTTGTTTGAAATCATTTTGCAAAGAAACAAAACTTTGAACTTGAATCCTTAAACCTGAAACAAAAATTTTGTCAAACGAACGCATCATTCTCGGTATCGATCCAGGGACTACTATTATGGGTTTCGGACTCATTCGTGTGGTCAATAAAAAAATGGAGTTTATTCAGTTAAACGAATTACAACTTAGTAAAATGGACGATCATTATATGAAGTTGAAACGAATTTTTGAACGAACTATCGAATTAATTGACACCTATCATCCAGACGAAATTGCCATTGAAGCGCCATTTTTTGGAAAGAACGTGCAATCAATGCTAAAATTAGGTAGAGCGCAAGGAGTAGCTATGGCTGCAGGTTTATCAAGAGAAATACCAATTACGGAATACGAACCCAAGAAAATAAAAATGGCCATTACCGGAAATGGAAATGCCAGTAAAGAACAAGTTGCAAAAATGTTGCAACAATTATTAGGACTTAAAACGTTACCAAAAAATTTAGATTCTACAGATGGTTTAGCTGCTGCGGTTTGTCATTTTTTTAATACTGGAAAAGTGGTGGGAACCACAAGCTATTCCGGTTGGGATGCTTTTGTGAAGAATAATGAAGATAAAATTAGAAAATGAGAAAATGGGTCAATTTAAAAAGAAATAAATAGAAGTATCAAATTTTCAAAGTATCTAATTAAAATGAGCGGCATCTACATCCACATCCCTTTTTGCAAGCAAGCGTGTCATTATTGCGATTTTCATTTTTCTACTTCAATGAAGAAGAAAGAAGAAATGGTGTTGGCTTTGGTGAAAGAATTGGAATTTCGTAAAGACGAATTTCAAAATGAAGTAGTTGAAACTATTTATTTTGGAGGAGGCACACCAAGCGTATTGTCAATTAACGATTTCCAATTTTTGATTGACGCGGTTTACCAAAATTATCAAGTAGTTGATAAGCCAGAAATTACTTTTGAAGCCAATCCAGATGATTTGGATGAAGAAATAATTATTCAATATGCCAATTCGCCAATAAACCGATTATCTATTGGTGTTCAGTCCTTTTTTGATGATGATTTACAACTGATGAATCGCGCACACAATTCGGAAGAAGCCAAAAAATGTTTAGCAGTTGCAACTCAATATTTCGACAATATTTCTATTGATTTAATTTACGGAATGCCAAATATGAGTACTGAGAAATGGCTAAAAAACATTGAAACGGCACTAAGTTTTACTATTCCACATATTTCCAGTTATGCCTTAACGGTAGAACCCAAAACAGCATTGCATAAAATGATAAAATCGGGCACCATTTCTACCTTGGATGATGATTTAGCGCAACAACATTTTCATATTCTAATAGATAAATTACAAGAAAACGGATTTGTGCACTACGAATTATCGAATTTTGGAAAACCAAATTACTTTTCAAAAAATAACTCCGCTTATTGGTTAGGTAAAAAATACATTGGAATTGGTCCGTCTGCGCATAGTTTTAATGGAAAAAGTAGAAGTTGGAATGTATCAAATAATTCCTTGTATTTAAAAGCAATTGCAGAAAATAAAGTCCCATCCGAAACGGAAATTTTATCAAAAACGGATCAGTATAATGAATATATTATGACGGGTTTACGAACCATTTGGGGTGTTTCTTTAGAAAAAATTGAAACCGAATTTGGAAGTAACTATTTAGAGTATTTGCAGCAACAAGCAGAAAAATTTATTTCAGATAATTTGTTAGAAGTTGAAAATACTATTTTAAAAACTACTAAAAAAGGAAAATTTCTAAGCGATGGCATCGCAAGTGATTTGTTTTTGCTAAATTTGAAATAGTTTAACCGCAAGGTTCGCAATGTGAAGCGCAAAGCTCACGATTTTTATAAGCCAAAATAATTAATATGACAGAAAACGAATTATCAAGAATTGTTTTTGATGCAGCATTAAGAGTACATCAGAATTTAGGTCCAGGACTTTTAGAAAGTGCCTATGAAGAATGTTTATTTTTTGAATTAAATAAAACGGGATTAAAAGTTGAGAAACAAAAAGCGTTACCTCTTATTTATGAAGAAATAAAATTAGATATTGGTTATAGACTAGATATTATTTTAGAAGACAAATTAATTATTGAAATTAAATCAGTTGAAAGTTTAAATGACGTCCATTTTGCACAATTATTAACGTATTTAAAATTAACAAATTGTAAATTAGGTATACTAATTAACTTCAATGTGAGATTAGTAAAAGATGGAATAAAGAGAATAGCAAATAAACTTTAAAAATCTTTGCGAACCTTGCGAAATACTTTGCGAGCTTTGCGGTTAAAAAAAATGAAAGCAATAATAAACAACTTCAACATCGACTTATCAAAACCCATTGATATTTCTTTGCCTTTATCTAATACAGATGCCAATCCCATAGCTTGGTATATTGAAAAACCGATAATTGAACCCGTAACTTTTGAAAATTGGATAGGAAAAGTAACTGAAGGAAGTTCTACCAATTTCAACAATATATTTTTCAATCCGCACGGACACGGTACGCATACCGAATGTTTAGGACATATTACCCATGATTTTTATTCAATCAATCAGTGTTTAAAGCACTTTTTTTATATGGCGGAACTAGTTTCTATTTCACCAGAAGAAAGAAATGACGACTTTGTAATTACGAAAAGTCAAATTGAGAATTCTTTACATGGAAAAACACCAGAGGCCCTTATCATTAGAACGCTACCAAATAGTTCAGATAAAAAATCTAAAAACTATTCGCATACCAATCCGCCTTATTTGTTAGAAGAAGCGGCAGTTTATATTCGAGAAATCGGAATCAAACACCTTCTTATCGATTTACCAAGTGTAGACAGAGAAGAAGATGAAGGAAAGTTACTCGCTCACAAAGCGTTTTGGAATGTAAAAAATACGACAATTTTAAACGATGATGCGCGTCTAGAGTGCACAATCACAGAACTAATTTATGTTAACGATTCCGTTTCTGACGGTACCTATTTATTGAATTTGCAAATTGCTTCTTTTGAAAATGATGCTTCGCCTTCTAAGCCAATTCTATATAGTTTAGAAGCTATTCTCTAATTACTTATTACGAATCACTCAAAAATGAACATCCAACAACTATACGAATTTTGCCTATCTAAAAAAGGAGTAACCGAACATTTTCCGTTTGATGAAGATACTTTGGTGTTTAAGGTAGGTGGGAAAATGTTTTGTCTAACATCCTTAAAACAATGGGAATGTAACGAGCCAAGTTTAAATTTAAAATGCGATCCTGACCAAGCAGAAGCACTTCGAGCCGAATACGAAGCAGTACATCCTGGATATCATATGAGTAAAAAACATTGGAATACAATAGATTTTAATTCTGATGTGAATGATAAAACGATGTGTCAGTTTATTAATGACTCGTACGATTTGGTTTTTAAGAGTTTGACTAAAAAAATTCAATCAGAAATTAAAGAATCTGATAATTAGGCATTACTTTTGATACTTTATTTCTCACAATTAACTTTTAAACTAATTATAATGATTGATAATTTAAAAAAAATATTAAACGAAGACCAAGATCCAAAAGCGATTGAAAAAATAACGTCTAAATTAGAAAATTTATTAATGTCTAATGAAGAGGTCGGTTATATTGCGGTTCAAAAAAAACCAGCAATTACAGTTTTCCCTGATAGTATAGTGGTGACAAATAAACGTATTATTTTATGCAAACCTAAAAATTTAGGATTGTCCATGGAATTTATGGATTATGATTGGGATGATATTGCTGGGACATTTGTAAAAGAAGGTTTTTTAGGTGCTGATTTTTCTTTTTCAACCAAAACAGATTTAACACATACGGTAGAATATTTACCAAAAAATCAAGCACGAAAATTGTATACGTTTGCTAAAGAACAATTGGATATTTTGAAAAATGGGGTTGCAACAAACTTAAATTCGATTTCAAATACTTCCGTTGAAGTGGAAGAGGTTTTAACAGAAGAAGTTACTCATTTTGCAGAAATCATTCCTGTAGTTCAAGACACAGAATTAGAAGAACCAATACCTTCTCATGAGAAAAAGCTATCCGAATTTACTAAAGAGGAATTATTTGACAAGCTTAATAATTATAAAAAATTGTTAGACAATGGATTAATACTTCAAGGCGAATATGATAAATTAAAAAATGAAATTTTACCATTTTTGTAAAAAATCACATTTTATAAAAAAAATAAATTTATTTCAATTATTTTTTTACCTATCTAGTTGATTTTCAAAATAATTTTATTATTATTGTAATGAAATTACTAAAACTAAAAATATGAAAAAAATTACTTTAATTGTTTTATTATTTGCAGCATTTCAGATGAATGCGCAAGTTGTAATGTCTGAAAACTTTGATGCAGCATTAAATTGGTCTGTTGTTAGATTATCAGGTACATCTACAAATGCAGGATGGACAAATGTTCAAGTTGGAACAAATCCTGATTGTTCTCCATATGTTGGTGCAGGTATGGCAAAATTCGCTTCATATGATGTAGCTGCAGGTAACGTATTCGCATTAACATCACCTTCATTTACCTTAACTGGTTCCAACTACTATTCTGTGAAATTTGCAATGTACCGTGATAATGGTTATAATACAGATGCTGATAAAGTAGAAGTTCACATTGTACCAACCGCTACTACTTTGCCTTCAGCTTCAACATTATTAGGTACTGTTAATAGATCTATGGCACTTTCACCAGTTGTAACGGCAGAAGGTTGGTATATATATCAATTTAATATACCTGCTGCAACAGCTGGCGCTAGATTTATTAGATTAGTGGCAACATCACAATATGGTAATAATACATTCGTAGATGCTGTATCAGTTCAACAATTAGGTTCTAATGATTTAGGTATGCAAAATATTGCATTAGGTTCAACAATTATTGGAAATACACCTTCTGCAATTACAGGTTCTTTCAGAAATAACGGTTTCAGTGTTGTAAATACAGCAACATTAAATTGGCAAGTAAATAATGGTACAATTTATACTCAAAATTTAACGGGTTTAAATTTAGCTGCAGGTAGTAGTTATAATTTTTCTCATGCAACTACATGGACCCCAACACCAGGAAATTACACCTTGAAAGTATGGGTAACTAATCCAAATGGTTCTGTAGATAATACACCTGATAATGAAGCAACAAAAATAATTAGGGTTGCAAGTAATTCTACCGCTAGAAAACCATTATTGGAAAAATTTACAAGTTCTACATGTGGACCTTGTGCCTCATTTAACACCAATTTGTTCTCTCCATATTACAGTACAAATTCAACAAATGTTTCGTTAATTAATTATCAAGTTAATTGGCCTGGAAATGGTGATCCATATTATACTGCAGAAGTTGGTGTTAGAAGAGCGTTTTATGATGTTTCAGCAGCCCCAACATTGTTTATTGACTCTAAAGCTTCTGGAAGCGGTTCTACAGCTGGTCTTGAGGCTGAAGTAAATGGATACGCAGCAATTCCTGGATATTTTCTTGTTTCCGCAACAAAAAATTTAGTTGGTAGTGTTATGAGTGTTACTGTAAATACAACACCATATTTAACTGGAAATTATAGATTATATGTTGCTGTAGTTGAAAAAATAACTACTGGTAATGTTGCAACTAATGGAGAAACATCTTTTAAGAATGTTTTTATGAAAATGATGCCAGATGCAAATGGTACTATATTAAATTGTACAGCAAACACACCGATTTCTACTGGATTATCAGTTAATTTATCGGCGACAAATATTGAAGAATATACTGATTTAGATGTGATTGTTTTTATTCAAGATTACGACACTAAAGAAATAATGAATTCAGCAGTAGCAACACAACAATTATCTAGCACTTCTTTTGAAGTAGCTAAAATTAAGGTTTTTCCTAATCCTTCAAACGGAATATTTACAATTGATACAACTTTACCAACAGAAATTAATGTTGTGGATGTTACAGGAAAAGAAGTTTATAAGGCTTCAAATATCACAAATCAATCCTCAATAAACATGGCTAGTTTGCAAAAAGGCGTTTACTTGTTAAAAATGAAAAACGAATTAGGAGAACAAACGGAAAAAATAATAATCAAATAATTTCAAATCAAATGAAAAAATTAATAATGGTATTACTGGTTGCATTTGCTGCAATTGGCTGTTCAAAAGATGAAGTAGGAACTCCTGATGTTACAGATACCAACACCCTAAAAGTATATAATTATCCATCAAATACAGAAATTTTAGATGGCAGTACGATATTGTTTTCTGGCTCAGCAGGTTTAGTTGACCCAACGAATGCATTGAAGTTTTATTTTAAAAATACTTCCTCATCTGAAATGAAAGTAAGAATGAGATTAGTATCTATAACAGGTGTGCCAAATACAAGTGGTATTTCCTTTTGTTATGGGCCTAATGTTAATGATGGTGTTTGTTTACAAGGTTCAGCTTTAACAATTGGGAGTTCGTACCCTAGAAATAATGATGCTCAAATTATTATTCCTGCCAATGGTACTGCTGGAACAGGTGGTGCTAATAAATTTCAAAATTCATCTGCTCCCGTTGCTCCAGCAACTGCTGTTTCATATGTTATAGAGGCGTTTCAACAAGATGCTAGTGGTAATGAAGTAGGCAATAAAGTTAGATTTACTTACAAATATCAACAATAAAAATTTTTTTAATTTTAAAGTGAGTTCGAAAGGACTCACTTTTTTTATGCAAAAAAATGTATTTTATTTGTTATGTATAAAATTTTTCAATTTATTTATATTATTGAATTATTAAATTCATTTGTTGTATTTTTACTTGTATACAACTTATGTTTAAGAAATAACAAACTATCAAAGTATTTTTATATGTTGTAAAGTACACATTAATTCATTTAAAATTTATCAATGAAAATGTTGAAAAAATGTAGTATTTTTATATTTAACGAATAATTTAAGTATGAATGAAGCAGTACAACAATATAATAAACCATTTTTAAATGCCATTATCATGTTGATTTTGTTCTTTACTTCAAAATCAACAGCCCAGCAAGATGCCCAATTTACACAGTATATGTATAATACAATACATGTAAATCCTGCGTATGCTGGCTCTAGAGGAGTAATGAGTGTTTTTGCAGTGTATAGAGATCAGTGGTTAGGAATAGAAGGTGCGCCAACAACCAAAGCCGCATCAATACATTCCCCTATACATAATTCTAGAGTTGGATTTGGAATTTCGCTCTCAAAAGATGAAATTGGAATTTCAGACAGAAAAACAATTTCTACAGATTTTTCATATACTATAAATACTACTCAAAATCATAAGCTATCCTTTGGTATTAAAGGTTCTGCAAGTTTGTTGAATGTAGATTATACCAAACTAAATAAGTATGATAAAAACGATCCAAAGTTTCAAAACAATATTGATAACCAATTTTCGCCAAATATTGGAGCAGGTGTATATTATCATTCAAATAAACTATATGCAGGTTTTTCTATTCCTTTTATTTTAGAAACCAAACATTTTGATGACAATGCTACTTCTGTTGCAAAAGATGCATTACATTTTTATTTCATTAGTGGATATGTATTTGATATTTCAGAAACTACTAAATTTAAACCTGCATTTTTAATTAAATCCGTAAAAGGAGCCCCGCTTCAAGCAGATGTAACTGCTAATTTTATGTTTTTCGATAAATTTGTACTGGGTACAGCTTGGAGGTGGAATGCAGCTGCAAGTGCATTAGCTGGTTTTCAAATAGATAGTAATTGGTTTGTTGGATACACGTATGATTCTGAGACTACAAAATTAGCCAATTATAATTCTGGTTCACATGAAATCTTTTTAAGATATGAGTTTAAAGAAAAACAAGAAAAGATTATTTCGCCTAGATTTTTCTAACATAATAAGCGGTATGAAAATAAAAAATAGTGTTCAGGTTTGTTTAATAATGATTAGTTTTTTGGGTTATTCTCAAGAGATGCAACTGAAAAAAGCAAATGCTAATTACGAGAATTTTCAATATATTGATGCCATTAATATGTATGAAAAAGTAGTAGAAAAAGGATATAAATCTGTTGAATTATTCAGTAAATTAGGGGATTCTTATTACTTTCAATCTAAATTAAAGGAAGCAAACAATTGGTATGATAAATTGTTTTCATTAAACGAAAAATTAAATTCAGAATACTATTTTAGATATGCCCAAACATTAAAAACTATTGGTAATTATAAAAAAGCTGATGCCATGATGGCTGTATTCAATCAAATAAATACTTCCGATTTGCGTGCCATATTATCCAAAAAACAGTTTAACTATTTGGACGAAATAAAAAACAATTCTGGAAGGTATACTATTCAAAATGCAGGAATAAACTCAGAATTTTCGGATTATGGTACTTCTTTTTATAAAAATACTTTGGTTTTTACTTCCGCAAGAGACACTAGTGGTGTTTTTGTAAAAAAGCATAGTTGGACCAACCAGTCCTTCACAAATTTATACAGTTCATTGATTACAGACAATGGAAGCCTGTTGGAGCCTCAAAAATTTTCTAAAAAAATTGATTCAAAGTATCACGAATCTACTCCAGTTTTCACATACGATGGATTAACGATGTATTTTACTAGAAATAATTTTTTAAATGGTAAAAAAGGAAGAAATAGCGAAAAAGGTATTTTGTTAAAATTATATAAAGCCACTAAAATTGGGGAGGATTGGGGTGCTGTCACTGAATTACCTTTTAATAGTAACGAATACAGTTGTGCACATCCAGCCTTATCTCCTGATGAAAAAACATTATATTTTTCATCAAATATGCCGGGAACCAAAGGCTTGTCGGATATTTATAAAGTGAACATACTTTCTGATGGAAATTTTGGCGAACCAGTTAATTTAGGCGATAAAATTAATACCGAAGCTAGAGAAACGTTTCCATTTATTTCTACCCTCAACGAATTGTATTTTGCTTCAGATGGGCACCCAGGTTTGGGAGGATTAGATGTTTTTGTTACTCAATTAAAAGAAGATGGGCAACATGGTAAAATTAAAAATGTAGGTGAGCCAGTAAATTCAAATTTTGATGATTTTGGTTTTATTATGAATACGGATTCGAAAATTGGTTTTTTTAGTTCAAACCGAGAAAAAGATAACTTGGGTTATGATGATATTTATTACTGTACAGAAACTAAACCTATTCCAAAAGATTGTCAGCAAAATTTAACAGGAGTAGTTGTAGATTCAAACACGCAAGTACCCATTCAGGGGGTGAAATTGGTTCTTTTTGATTTAAATTATGTAAAATTTGATGAAAAAATATCTGATGCAACGGGAAGGTTTGATTTTGGTACAATAGATTGTGGTAATACATTTCGGATTATTTCCGAGTCTAAAGATTTCGATACTTTAGAAAAAATGGTACTTATTACCAAAGATTCAGATTTGAAAGAGTTAGAAATTTCAATGACTCCAAAATTACAGCCAATTCAAATAGGTAGCGATTTAAGAAAAACATTAGGTATAGAGATCATTTACTTTGATTTAGACAAAGCCAACATTCGCAAAGATGCAGAAGTAGAATTAGCTAAAATCTTAGAAGTGATGAAGCAATATCCCACAATGGAAATTGATGTTCGCTCGCATACAGATAGTCGCCAAACTGAAATTTACAATTATATTTTATCAAATAAAAGAGCAAAAGCTACTATTAAATGGTTAGTTGCTAATGGTATTGATGCTAAACGCTTAACAGGGAAAGGTTATGGTGAATCGCAATTAATAAATAAATGTGCCGATGATGTGCTTTGTACAGAAGCAGAACATCAAGCCAATAGGCGAAGTGAATTTATTGTTATGAAGTTATAATGTTAGTTGTTTTAAATACCACATAACAATATTAGAAAGTATTCTACTTTTAAAAGTAATAAATAAAAAAGGGCGCAATTTGCGCCCTTTAATTTAACCTTCAAAAAATTTATTGTTTAATTAATTTTTTGATTATCATCTCATTAGTTGAAGTATTATTGAATTTTACAAAATAAATTCCATTTGATAAATAAGAAATATCTTCAGTAATGGTATTATTTCCTTCACTCAATTGAATGTTTTTAGAACTAACTAAAGAACCATTCATAGAGTAAACAGTCATTTCCATTTGTGCATCAGCCGAAGTATTTAATTCAACATTAAATACATTATTTGCTGGATTTGGATACAATTTAACTTCATTTACTAAAAGGCTATTAGCTTCGCTTTCCTTAGCCGTTGGACAATTTCCACGAGTTAAAGTTACACTTTTAACAGCGGTTGAAACGCCACAAATATTAGCTGCTACAACTTTAATAGTTTGATTTCCTGAAAGCGAATTACCATAATTTACTACTACTGAGTTGGTGTTTTGACCACTTACAATAGATGCTCCAACAGGAACAGTCCAGGTATATGATGTAGCTCCAGCAACTGCAGGAATAGAAAATGTTTGGTTACATCTAGAATAAGTCGTTCCACCTGAAACAGCCCCAATAGCAGGCATTGCAGTAGATAAAGTTAGCGTTTTTGAAGTTGCACTAGAACCCATACCATTAACAGAAGTAATAACTAATGATTTATTAGGTACAGTTGTAGTTGCATTTACTACAAATCCAACAGGATAAGTAACTGTAAACACTAATGTGCTTGTAAAGTTTACTACAGCTCCCGTAGGCGCAGCAACTGAATAAGAACTTGCTAAAGCAGTATCTGTAATCGTATAGGTATAAGTTCTTCCGCCACATAATCCAGCAATTTGACCAGCAACGGCTGAAACGGCTGCAGGTTTAACTGCTGTTAATGTTAATAATTTAGCAGTAGATGTTGTGGTTGGATTCGAAAGTGCTGTATTGCTTGTTGTTGAATCACCAACACCATTTCTAGCTTTAACACCAATTCTCAATACATTAGTAGAAACTCCAGCAGTAGTTGAATAGTTAAAACTATTAGAACTAGTAACTCCTAAGAAATTTACTGTAATTTCATTTGATGTACCACCAGATATTTGATTAACACCTGTTGGTAATTCCCAAACATAAGAACTAGCAGTAGCAGATGGAGTAGCAGTTAAAGTTAACACTTTATTAGTACCCATATATTTTGCAAAACTTGTTACAGCTGTTGCAATTCCTGAAGTAGGGATTGGCAATGAAGCATCTGTCATTTTAATTGCAGCAGGAGCAGCAGGTAAAGCTTTAGTAATTGACATTGATTTAGCAGTAGCACTAGGACATCCATTTTCGTTAACAGATTTTACAGCAATAGTTCCCATAACACCTGCACCAGCTGAAACATTTTCAAAGTCAACGGTAATACTTGTTGTTCCTTGTCCAGATACTATGTTTACTCCAGTAGGAACTGTCCATAAATAAGAAGCGGCACCTGTTACAGCAGAAGTGGAGTAAGTTGCAGTAGTAGTTGTACCAACTAGTGGACCTTGTGCTGCAGTACCTGTTAAAGTTGTCGGAGCTGTTGGTACACCAAATACGTTAACTACCATAGCAACTTTTGGTCCTTCAGTCCCACCAATTGTTTGTGACATATAATAAGTTCTAGTACCTATTGAAGATGTAGATGGCGTTGGCGCACCTGTAGTAATAAGCGTATAAGTTGTTGTTGTTCCAACTCGGTTATAATATTTCACAATACTTCCAGGTACAGCATGTACATGTGCAGATAAAGAAGTTGCAGGTGTTCCTTTACATAAATTAAGCGTAGATGTAACTTGAAGATTTACTTCATCATAAAAATAAAATGCTCGTGTAATTCTGTTAAAGTGTACGGTGTAATTTGAAGCACTAGAAACCACTATATTGTTACCATTATCAGCAGTACCTCCAGGGAAACTATCACTTCCCCAGTTAATTGCCCATGCATTACCTTGACGGAATTTTAATTCTCCTTCAATTAATGTCAATCCTGATAAGGTATAATTTACACCATCAGTTGAAGTTAAATTTGTATCTGCATTCCATCCACCTGGAGTGGCACTTCCAATTACGCTAATGGTAAGATAATTAAAGCTAAATGCACCTGTAGTTCTATTAAATGTAATATTATAATCTCCAGTTAGTACTGGAATGGCAACGCCACCCAAAGTAGCTGTTCCTGAAGGAAATGAATTCGTTCCCCAAGTATTATTGTTCCCCGATTGTGTAAAGAAATAATTTCCACCTGTAATACTATAATTATTAATGTAATAATTTTCGCCATCTGTGGTAATTAAATCGACAGCAGTGTTACCAGCTGCAGTCAAACTAATTACAGGAAATCCAGCATTAAAACTAAATGCTCCTGTATTTTTATTAAAACTAACACTATAAGTACCAGCTGTTGCAGGAATGTTGTTACCATTTAATGTTGCTGTCCCAACAGGAAATGCGTTGGTTCCCCAACTAACTGCCCAATTTAGATTCTGTCTGAATTTCAAATCTCCAGTGGTTAAAGTAATGCCTTCAAGAGTATAGTTAATACCATCTGTAGTACTCATTAAAGTATCCGTATTCCATCCTCCTGGAGTTGCTGAACCAATAATACCAATTTTAGCGAATGCAAAAGTATAAGCACCAGTAGTCTTATTAAAAGAAATGTCATATGTACCAGCAGTAACTACCATTGCAGCCCCTCCTTGAGTAGCCGTTCCACTTGGAAAACTTGCAGACCCCCAGGTTACAGAAGAAGAATTATTTTTTCTAAATATTAACGTACCTGCTGTTAAAGCACAATTATTAAGTGTGTAATTGACTCCGTCAACAGTAAGCATAGCAGTATCCGCATTTAATCCAGGTCCGGCTGTTCCTGAAATGCTAATTGCATCAAAACCTGTAACTACAGGGGTGAAGCTATATGCTCTTGTCGTTCTATTAAATGAAACATCATATATTCCAGCAACTACAGGAATATTGCTGCCATTTAAATTTGCAGTTCCCGATGGGAATGCATTGGCCCCCCAATTGGTTCCCCAACTGGCATCTTGTCTAAATTTTGCCCCTCCATTTGAAAAGGTAAAGTTAGATAAGGTATAATTCACATTGTCTGTTGTGGTCATCACAACATCTGTACCCCATCCGCTTACAGCATCTCCAATCATCGAGATAGACTGCGCATTACTTTGTAGCGAAAAAAGCAACATGGTAATGATGGATAAAAAGAATTTTTTAATCATAAGATTGTTTTTTAGTTAATAATTTACGAAATATTTATTTTTTCAAATATATTATTTTGTTTACTTTAAAAAAATAATTTATTTTTAAAGCTAAAACTACATCGTTTTCGTGTTGAAAAGTTTTAGATTTTAACAGAATTTCAGGAAGAAATATTCATTAATTATACAATTAACTATCTGTAATAGAATTAGAAAATAACTTAAGTTGGGATACAAAAAATCCCTAACTACTTACTTTGTAAGTGATTAGGGATGTTTTTTGTGGTACCTCCAGGGATCGAACCAGGGACACACGGATTTTCAGTCCGTTGCTCTACCATCTGAGCTAAGGTACCTTACTACTTTAGGCATTACTACCTGTTCATTGCGGGTGCAAATATAGAACCTATTTTATATTTTCCAAAAGAATTATTAAAAAAAATCATTTTCGTACATTTGCATTTCTAATAATTTTATATGATACTTACAATTGATGTGGGCAATACAAATGTTAAAGTTGCTGTTTTTAAGCAGTTTAACATTGTTGAAAAGTTTGTTTTTCAAAAAAATAATTTTCAAAATAATTTTCAAAATAATTTTCAGATAATTTTTAAAAAACATCCAAATCATACTAAAGCCGTATTAGCTTCGGTTTCGAAGTTAGACGAAAAGGATATTGCTTGGTTGAAAAATCAGATAGATCTAATTGAAATAAACGCAGATTCGATTTTTCCGTTTAAAAACGAATATATTACACCAAATACTTTGGGCATTGATAGAAGGGTTTTAGCATCAGGGGCTGTATTACAATATCCAAACCAACAGGTATTAATTATTGATGCAGGAACTTGTATTACCTATGATTTTATCTCTAATAAAAATGAATATTTAGGTGGAGCTATTTCTCCAGGACTTCGTTTGCGTTATCAGGCCCTTCATGATTATACCGCTAAGTTACCTTTATTAGAAAATAATTTGCCTGAAGATTTTATTGGAAACAGCACAAATCAATCTATTCATTCGGGCGTTGTAAACGGGTTATGTTATGAAATAGAGGGCTTTATTTCAGAATTTTCTGTTAAAAAAGAACAATTTACGATAATTTTAACAGGCGGAGATGCTAATTTTTTGGCTAATCGATTAAAAAGTACCATATTTGCCGATGAAAATTTCTTATTAAAAAGTTTACATCAATTATACACTTATAGTTTACAAAATGATTAAAAAAATTGTCTTATTACTTACGATATTACTTGCAAACTTCAGTTTTGCTCAAGAAAACACTGCCTCTCCTTATTCTTTTTACGGGATTGGAAGCGCAAGATTTAAAGGAACTAATGATATTGTAAACATGGGTGGAATTTCTGTTTACTCAGATAGTACACATATTAATGTTTTGAATCCAGCTTCTTATTCGAACCAATTAATAACTACTTTTCAAGTGGGAATGACGTCTAATTTTTATAATTTAAACACGGCCTCTGCTTCAGAAAAAGCTAAAAAAACCACATTTGATTATATGGTAATGGGTTTTCCTGTATCTAAAAAAATAGGCGTATCTCTTGGGCTTTTACCTCATAGTGCAGTGGGTTACAGATTAAATTCTGACACTAGATCCGTTGATGGTTTCGCTAAACAATATAAAGGAAAAGGCGGCGTAAATAAAGTGTTTTTTGGCGCCGGATATAAAATAAATAAGAAGATAAGTGTCGGAATGGACTTTCAATACTTATTTGGAATTATTAATACACAATCGGATGTTTATGATCAATATATTATTACTGGATCTAGAGAAGTTAATGAATCGACCTTGTCCGGTGTAGCTATAAATGCGGGTATAAATTTCCAAACGAAGCTGAATCGCAAATTAAATTTTATGTCAAGTATAACCTATGCTCCTGAAGCAAAGTTAAATTCAGATAATGTTAGGAATGTTTCTTTAGTTACAATATTAGCAAATGGAAGTTCTACTCAAGCTTCATCAAATACTGAAGTAATTGTAGCAGACACTAAATTAATTGTGCCTTCAAAATTAGTTGTGGGTGCCGGTTTAGGAAACAGAAAATGGTTTTTTGGTGGTGATGTAGCTTTTTCTGGAACAGGAAATCAAGTCAATCGTTTTGAAAATTATTCTAACGTGTCTTATGAAAATGGTATAAAAGTTGCAATTGGAGGTTTTTTCATACCAAAGTTTGATTCTTATAATAGCTATTTTCAAAGAGTTACTTACCGAGGTGGTTTCAAATTTGAAAATACAGGACTTGTAATAAATAATACCCCTATAAAAGAAAAATCAGTGACTTTAGGTTTTGGATTGCCTATTTCTGGTACTTTTTCAAGTTTAAATTTAGGTATCGAATATGGATCGAGAGGAACTACAAGTATTGGTTTAATTAAAGAAAATTATTTTTCAATAAATATCGGTTTGTTATTTAACGATAAATGGTTTAGAAAAACATTATATAATTAAAATAATGAGAAAAGGAGTTGAATATATTGCTTTTCTTTTAGTGATTTTGTTTCTACAAAGTTGCGAAAGTAACTTAAAAGAAGTTCAACGAATCTATAAAACAGCATTTGTGCCAACAGGGGAAGCCGATTCTATCAATTTAAAATATACCGATTCTGGAAAAGTAAAATCCATCTTGCAGAGTTTAAAAATGATTGATTATGCTACAGCAAAAAACCCGTTTGTTGAATTTCCGAAAGCCGTTTTAGTGACACTTTTTGATACCAATGGAAATAAAACAACAGTGATTGCTGATAAAGCCATTTCTTACAAAAAAACAGAAGTCATCGATCTGATAGGAAATGTGAAAATTCAAACTTACGATGGAAAAATTTTACAAACCAATCAATTGTATTTTGATCAGAAAAACGAATGGTTTTTTACCGAAGAACCCTTCACATTTAAAGATGCTGACGGAAGTTTTTTACAAGGAATAGGTATTGATTTTAGTAAAGACTTTAAAATCTTCAACATGCAAAATAATAACGGAGAAGTAAATAATATGTAATTTTAAAACTATGAAATATTTTAAATACACCCAATACTTATATTTAATAGCTTCACTACTTTTTTTAATATCTGTAATTGTAAAAATTACTAAAAATGAAGAGTATGGATTACAAGCAATTATAGCCGTAGGATTCGCTATC
>RDXY01000019.1 GCA_004293045.1 Flavobacteriia bacterium
GATTTTCGTTCTAATCGTATGGGGTTCTTCTGCTCTTCAGTTTCATAATGAACAATAACAGACCAATGCGCGGGTTCATTCTCCAAAAATTGTGTGCTAGATTTTTTAAAAGTTACCGTTTCTAAAAAAGCATTTAATTTTTGTTGATCTAACTCTAAAAATGCGGGATCTATTCGGATAGAAAATACACTAACTTGCATCTCAAAATTATTTACTAATTAATAGAATCTCATTTGCAATTACCTCGGTAATAAAACGTTTGTTACCTTCTTTATCCTCGTAACTTCTATGTGTTAGTTTCCCTTCAATAGCAATTTCTTTTCCTTTACTTACATATCTTTCAATAATCTCTGCCGTTTTTCCCCAAGCTGTTACTCGGTGCCATTGCGTTTGTTCTTCTTTGTCACCATTTTCACGATAGTATACTTCGTTTGTGGCGATGTTGATATTTGCTGTTTTTTTTCCTCCCTCAAGATTTTTGATTTCTGGTTCTTGTCCCACATTTCCGATTAATTGTACTGAATTTTTCATAAGGCTTATATATTTATTTATAATTGATTTATGTAATTGGCGTTTCATTAAGTTTTTAGCCAAAGAAAAACGCGCATTTCATGGCGTGTAAAATTTAATGTTTCTATTCTTTAATTTTGTGTAACAACGATTTAAAAAATTTAGTATTAAAATGTAATTATTATTTACTCAATAAAAGCAATTCGTTAGCTACAACTTCTGTGATAAATCGTTTGTTGCCGTCTTTGTCGTCGTAGCTTCTGTGTGTTAATTTGCCTTCTAAGGCCACATAACTCCCTTTAGTAATTAGTTTTTCTGCGATTTCAGCAGTTTTTCCCCAAGCAGAAATTCGATGCCATTCGGCTTGTTCCACTTTTTCACCCTTTGCGTTGGTGTAATTTTCATTCGTAGCGATAGTAAAATTGGCTACTTTTCCAGATTCCAAATTTTTTACTTCTGGTTCTTGACCTACATGTCCGATTAATTGTACTCTGTTTTTCATGGTGTGTAAAATTTTAATGTTTATGATAATTAAAATGTATTCTTTTTCAAAACACAGATTTAAGAAATTGGATAAATTAATAAAATCTAATGCTTTTGAATATTGAAATTGAACTTGTTGTTTCATTCCAACAGGGCAAAGTTGGGTTAAGGAAAAAAGGTTATTCGGTTATTATTCATTTAAAATCGGTTGTAAATGTTTGTTGTCGTTTGTAACTGGAAAATAAAAAACCTGAAAAGATTAAATATTTCTATTTTTTTATTACTTTTATTGTACTTCAAATAAATTGTTATGAGTAAATCTTGTTTAGAATGTGGAGATAAAATTGTAGGAAGAGTAGACAAAAAATTTTGCAGCGATGGTTGCCGAAATGCCTACAACAATAAAATGAATAAAGATCAAACCAATTTAATGCGAAATACAAATAACAAATTGCGCAAAAATTATAGAATTTTAACTGAATTAAACCCAGAAGAAAAAACCAAA
This sequence comes from Flavobacteriia bacterium, assembly GCA_004293045.1. Taxonomy (GTDB): domain Bacteria; phylum Bacteroidota; class Bacteroidia; order Flavobacteriales; family Flavobacteriaceae; genus Flavobacterium. Next base: position 1,499 of record RDXY01000019.1, read on the forward strand.
ACCACAAAAAATAAATTAATAAGTAAAGGGTTTGATTTTGATTTAATTACTTCTATTTATACCACAAAAACAGGAAACATTTATTATTTTGTCTACGACCAAGGTTATTTGGCCGTAGAAAATGAAAGTTATGTATTAGTAAAAAAATAAAATGAAAGTATCAATATTAGGCTGTGGCTGGTTGGGTTTCCCATTAGCAAAAAAATTAATTGAAATTGGTTTTGAAACAAAAGGATCTACCACTTCTGAAAAAAAATTAGCCCTTTTGAAATCTAATAACATTGAGCCTTTTTTATTGGAACTTACTGAAACTAAAATTAGTGATTCCGTAACTGATTTTTTATACGATTCCGACATTCTAATTATAAATATACCACCAGGATTAAGAAAAATAAAAGAAACTAATACTGAAAAAACGTTTGTAGCTAAAATCGGGAATTTGATTCCTTTTATTGAAAAATCTACAATAAAAAAAGTACTTTTTATTAGTTCTACATCCGTATATGCGGACACAGCGGCTATTCCAACCATTACAGAAGAAACTAATCTAGATCCGGATACAGAAAGCGGAAGACAATTAGTTGAAGTAGAAAATTTAGTATTAAATAACACCCGTTTTACTTCAACAATAATTCGTTTTGGAGGATTGGTTGGCGAAGATCGAAATCCGATACATATGTTAGCCGGTAAAACGAATATTCCCAACCCAAATGCACCAATAAATTTAATTCATCAAGAAGATTGTATTGGAATTATTTGTGAGCTACTGAAACAAAACTGTTGGAATGAAACTTATAACGCAGTCGCACCCACTCATCCGACAAGGAAAAACTATTATACCAATAAAGCTAAGCAGTTCCATTTGACTACTCCATTGTTTAACGAAAATGAAACTAATATTGGGAAAATGGTTTCAAGTGAAAAAATAAAAACCATTTTAGGTTATAGATTTATGAAATTAGACTTATAATCAAACTAATTTTTCATTAAAATAATCCATTTCCAGTCGGCAGGATTTCCAACACCAACGCTTGGTGTATAAAGATATAAATGTACAACTCCTGTTGGATTTGAAATTAAATATTGTCTAACTTTTACTAAATTTTGAACAGCCATCCAAACTTGATTGTAGTTATTTGATAAATTGGGTTCTGGCAAAATATGATTAAAATTTGTAGCTGGAAAAATAATATCATCTGTCAGTACGATTTCAAATTGATTGGCAGCAAGCATATTTTGCGGATAAAGTATTTGCCCCAAGCCCATCCAAACTATATCGCCATCAAAAATAATTTGATTAATCTCATTATATTTCAACTTAATATTTCCAAAATCAACGGCTGGTACAGATTGATGTGAAATAGTAAATGAATTTGAATTTTCGGTATACGTAGTTTCTTTCCCGCCCTGAAACGTATTTGTTAAATAATCTACTTTAAGCAGTAAAACTTTATTTGGTTCTACTGTAGTTTCATCAACTGTTACGTTTTCATCAGTACAAGATGAAAACAAGGAAACGAAAACAAATAAAATAAAAAGTAACTTTTTCATAAAACTATTTTTTTATATATGCTTATTAATGAATTACTTATGTAAAAATAATGATTTTCTATAAATTAAACTAAAATCATTTCTTCATACGACAAAATAGTATCATACCCTTTCGAAGTAAAATAGTTTGTTGGATTTTCTTTAGAAAGTACCATGACGAAATCGCCGCCCCAAGCGCCTAAACTTTTAATGGTCCCTTTAAAATCAGAAAACAAACGTTCTTTTACCGTTTCTAATTCTAAAATATCGCTTAAAATAACTTCATGATGTTCCAATAAATCAATAGTTGTTTCTAAATTTGGTGAAAGGAGCATTCTATTTGTAATTTCAGAAATAGTTGCCGTTTTTTTGGTTAAAAACTGTTGCTTATTCATGTAATTTTGAATCGCGTGACGACTATTTTGCTTTTTATTTAAATATACAAAATAGATGTTCTCCTTATATTTCGGATCAAAATCGACTACCTCAACAAGGGGTTTTTCATTTTCATCTAATTGATACGTAATAGGAAAATTGTTACTAGCACAAGCAATATCATAACCGCTACCACCAAAACTTTTTCTAAGTAATTCAAACGCATCAATTTGTAACCATTGTGCAATATTATTTAGTAATGTAGAAGACGTACCTAAGCCCCAATTTCTTGGAAAAGATAATTTGGTTTCAATTTTATAACCGGTTTCTGAAGCTAAAAAATTAGGGTTTTGTACATTTGCTTGATGCAAAATTTTGACTAACGTGTTTTTAATTGGATGGGCGTCATCAAAGTTTTTTAGTGTAATAATATCGTTAAAAGCGAGTTCCGTTTCAAACCAAATGCTTTTATCTGCATCATAACTCGTCCAAATTATTATTTTGTTAGGAATTGAACTAACCTGTAACGATTGACCAAATTTTGTAGGTAAGGCTAATGCTTTGGTACCATTTAAGACCAAATATTCTCCCGTAATTAGAAGTTTTCCGTTAGAATAGAATGTTTTATTCATATTTTTTAACCGCTAAGTTCACGAAGATTTTCGCAAGGTTCGCAAGGGTTTTACTTAGTTCTTAAACGCTCTAAAAAATCTACTACTAAATTATGTGCAACCGTTTGGTTTTCAAAATGTGCTACAACTAATAGTTTCTCTTCTTTAGTAGCTTGGTGTTGGTTTAAGATATTATTCAAATGCATTTTCATATGCCCTTGTTGAATTCCAGATGTGGTTAAAGAGCGTAAAGCTGCAAAATTTTGGGCCAGTCCAGCCACCGCAACAATTTCCATTAATTCCGTTGCCGAAGGATTCCCTAACATTTCTAAAGAAAATTTTACTAATGGATGCAAATTAGTTAAACCACCAACAGTTCCTAAAGCTAAAGGTACTTCTAACCAAAATGTAAAAATTCCGTTTTCTATTTTGGCGTGAGACAAGCTCGTGTAGCTTCCGTTTTTACTTGCAAATGCATGTATACCCGCTTCTACAGCACGAAAATCGTTACCTGTAGCCAATACCACCGCGTCAATTCCGTTCATAATGCCTTTGTTATGTGTTACAGCTCTGTAGGGTTCCACTTCAGCAATTTTTACAGCGGTTAAAAACTTTTCTGCAAATTCAGTAGATGCATTGTTTTTGTCTTCATTAAGTTCTGAAACTGGGCACGAAACTTCAGCACGAACTAAACAATTTGGAACAAAATTGCTCAAAATACTCATCACAATTTGAATCGATTGCATTCCAACTTCTTCAGATTTGTTTTTAAATGTTTTCGCAAATTGTTCTAAACATGAATTAATAAAATTAGCGCCCATACTATCCTTTGTCTGAAAAGTAGCATGTAATTGGTAATAATTTTCTAACGCTGCCGTTTTATCAATTAATTGAATATCCGAAATTCCACCCCCACGTTGTTGCATATTTTTAGTTATGCCTTCTACTTCTGAAAACAAAAATGGCTTTACAAAATTGAAATATTCGATAAGCTTTTGTTTATCACCTTCATACAAAAAATGAACTTGACCAATTTTTTCTGTGCCTAAAATAGTCGTTTTAAAACCTCCTCGAGCACCCCAAAATTTAGCGGCTTTGCTGGCAGCAGCCACCACGGAACTTTCCTCAATAGCCATCGGAATGGTATACGATTTTCCATTAATTTGAAAATTTGGAGCAACCCCTAATGGTAAATAGAAATTTGTTAAGGTGTTTTCTATAAATTCATCATGCAATTTTTGAAGAGACACATCAGAATTTTGATAGCGTTGTAAAAGTGCAACAGCTTCTTTCGGATTTGAAAAATGTTTTGCTGCTATCCAATTTATTTTTTCTTCTTTACTTAATTTTGAAAAACCTGTTTTATTTTGCACCATTACTTTCGGATTGAATGACAAAGATAATAAAAGTTATTTTTAAAAAAATAAAACATAGAAAGTAAAAAATTCAATATTTATTAGGAATATGTCGTAAATTTTCACTAAAATTGGAGGTTTTTTACAATCAAAAAAATATGAAAAAATTTATATGCTTAGTAATCTTATTACTAACCACTTCAGTATCAGTTGTTGGGCAACAAAAATTAACTTTAGAAGAAATTTGGGGCGGCGCATTTAGAACTAAAGGCATGGACGAATTAAATGCCATGAAAAATACCAATCAATATACGGTGCTAAATTTCGATAGAAATTCTAAAACTATGCAAATTGATTTGTTTGATTATGCGACTCTAAATAAAGTTGCAACGCTAATTGATACCAAAGATTTTGCAGCATTAACTTCAATTGATAGTTACACTTTTGATCAAGCGGAGAAAAAGATATTAATTGCCACAAATACCGAATCCATATTTAGACGTTCATTTACGGCCAACTATTTTGTGTACGATATCGCAACTAAAAAATTATCAAAATTTACAGATAAAGCCATTCAAGAACCAACATTTTCATCTGATGGAACTAAAGTGGCTTATGCTTTCGAAAACAACCTATATGTTTTTGATTTACTTTTAAATAAGGAAACCCAAGTTACAACCGATGGTAAGAAAAATAGCATTATTAACGGAATTACAGATTGGGTTTACGAAGAAGAATTTGCTTTTGTTCGTGCTTTTGATTGGAATGCTGACGGCACAAAAATAGCCTTTATTCGTTTTGATGAAACCAACGTTCCAGAATTTTCAATGGATCTATACAATCAAGGTTTGTATCCCACACAATCTGTTTTTAAATACCCAAAAGCAGGAGAAAAAAACGCAGCCGTTTCGTTACATATTTATGAAATAGCAACAGCAAAAACTCAAAAAATTGATTTAAGTAATTACTCTGATTTTTATATTGCAAGATTAAAATGGACAAACGATACTAATGTTTTAAGTGCGCAAATAATCAATCGTCATCAAGATAATCTAGATTTAGTATTTGTTGATGGAAATTCAGGTAGTAAAAAAGTAATGTTAAATGAAAAAGATAAAGCATACGTGGAGGTTACAGACAACTTAACCTTTTTAAAAGACAATAGTTTTATATGGACTTCGGAAAAAGATGGATTTAATCATATTTATTATTATGACAAAACCGGGAAGTTAAAAAATCAGGTTACAAAAGGAAATTGGGATGTAACCGCTTATTATGGATTTGATGAGAAAAACAAAACAATTTATTATCAATCTGTAGAAAACGGTTCCATAAATAGAGATGTATATGCTATTTCAATTGATGGAAAAGCAAAAAAAAGACTAACATTGAAAACAGGAACTAATAGCGCTACTTTTAGTCCAAACTTTCAATATTTTATAAACACCTATTCTAGCGCTACTGCCGCGCCTTATTATTCTTTAAACGATTCTAAAACCACAAAAGAAATAAAGAAAATTCAATCGAATGAAGCTGTAGAAGAAAAATTAGCAAAATACCACGTGGCGCCTAAAGAGTTTTCGACCATCACAACAGAAAAAGGACATGTTTTAAACACTTGGATGATTAAACCAAAAGATTTTGATGCGACTAAAAAATATCCTGTTTTTATGTTTCAATATTCTGGTCCAGGTTCGCAACAAGTAGACAATGCTTGGAACGGAACAGACGATTATTGGTTTATGATGTTGGCGCAAAAAGGCTATATTGTAGCTTGTGTGGACGGTAGAGGAACCGGATTTAAAGGGGCAGAATTTAAAAAATGTACGCAAAAAGAATTAGGAAAATACGAAGTAGAAGACCAAATTGATGCGGCCAAAGTTTTTGGAAAATACACTTTTGTTGACAAATCTAGAATTGGAATTTTCGGATGGTCGTTTGGTGGTTTTATGGCAGCTAATTGTATTTTTCAAGGCGCAGATGTTTTCAAATCAGCTATTGCAGTTGCTCCCGTAACGTCTTGGAGATATTATGATAGTATTTATACCGAAAGATACATGCAGACGCCACAAGAAAACGCAAGTGGTTATGATAACAATTCGCCAATTTCACACGTAAGTAAATTAAAAGGAAACTTTTTATTAATTCATGGTACGGCTGATGATAATGTACATGTTCAAAATACTATGAAAATGGTTGAAGCTTTAGTACAAGCTAACAAACAATTTGACTGGGCCATTTATCCAGATAAAAATCACGGGATTTACGGTGGGAAAACCCGTTTACAATTGTACACCAAAATGACTAACTTTATATTAGAAAAACTATAAACTAACCAATATAACTAAATAAATTAATTATGAGCGAAACAGTTAAACAAGGACATCCAAAGGGACTTTGGGTATTATTTGGAACCGAAATGTGGGAACGATTCAATTTCTACGGAATGCGAGCCATCTTAACCTTATTTATGGTAAATTCATTATTAATGAAAGAAGCAGATGCCTCTTTAATTTACGGAGGGTTTTTAGGTTTATGTTATTTAACGCCTATGCTAGGTGGATTTGTAGCTGACAGATTCTTAGGAAATAGAAATTGCATTATGCTTGGAGGATTAATGATGGCAGCAGGACAATTTTTATTGTTTATTAGTGCAACTGTTTTTACTTCCAATATTGAATTAGCAAAAATTTTACTTTGGGTTGCATTAGGTATTATCATTTTTGGTAATGGTTTCTTTAAACCAAATATTTCTTCAATGGTAGGAAGTTTATATCCTAAACAAGAAAAAAACAAATTAGACACAGCATTTACCATTTTTTATATGGGAATTAACTTAGGCGCTTTCTTAGGTCAATTAATTTGTCCCATTGTAGGAGATGTTAAAGACGCTGGAGGGATAAGAGATATTTATGCTTTTAAATGGGGATTCTTAGCGGCTGCTATAGCCATGGTTTTAGGAACTATGGTTTTCTTTTATTTAAAAAATAAATACGTAATTACTCCTGAAGGAAGACCAATTGGTGGTTTACCATCAAAAAATGATGCTTCAGATTTTGAAGAAGGAGAATCTCAAAAAGCAGTATTTTCAAAGAATGCTTTAATAGGAGCAGTTGTTGCTTTCGTAGGATTAGGATTCTTATTTCATTATGCATTTGGGCAGAATATTATTTATGCAATAATTTATGCAAGTGGTTTGTCTTTGGCTGGATTAATTATCTCAGACACCTCATTAACTAAAATAGAAAGAGATAGAATTTTAGTAATTTACATAGTTGCCTTTTTTGTTATCTTTTTCTGGGCAGCCTTTGAACAAGCCGGTTCTTCATTAACTTTTATTGCAGATAATCAAACAGATAGAAATTTCTTTGGTTGGAATATGCCGCCATCTATGGTGCAAATCTTCAATGGATTATTCGTAGTAATGTTCGCAGTACCTTTTAGTATGTTATGGGATAAATTAAGAGCCAATAACAGAGAACCGATTTCTCCTTTTAAACAAGCTATTGGTTTACTTTTAATTGCTGTTTCCTATTTTATAATCGCTCACAACGTAAAAGATTTAGGGAATAATGGTTTATTAGCCATTAAGTGGTTAATCTTATTGTACTTAATACAAACGTGTGCAGAATTATGTTTATCTCCAATTGGTTTATCATTGGTTGGTAAATTATCTCCAAAACGCTTTTCTTCTTTATTATACGGCGTTTTCTTCTTATCAAACGCAGCTGGATATGCGTTAGCAGGAACATTAGGTTCTATTATGCCTGCAACTGGAGACAAATTTAACAAAGCAAAAGAATTAGGTATCGATTTACAAGCCGTTTTAGATAAGAAAATAGTACCAACTAAAGATCAGCTAGCACTTTTAGATACAAATCAAATTAGCCCAACTAATCCAGTTTTTGCTGGTTTTGAAATTCATAATTTGTTTGAATTTTTTATGGTCTTCGTAATTTTATGTGGTATTGCAGCTGCAATCTTATTCGCATTAACACCAAGATTGAAAAAAATGATGCACGGTATTAACTAGTTATTTTATAAAATATTTTTTATATCTTTCAAGCTCCGATAATATCGGAGCTTTTTTTTAACTTAAAAAAACAAAAATAGTATGTGGAAATCACACCCAAAGGCATTGCCTTACTTATTTTTATCTGAAATGTGGGAACGTTTTGGCTATTACTTAATGATTGGAATTTTTACACTTTATCTTAAAGATGTCGAATCTGGTTTTGCTTTAACAGAAAAAGAGGCCTCAGATTTATATGGAACTTTCATCGCTCTAGTTTTTTTAACACCTTTCATTGGAGGGTTGGTAGCAGATAGATATTGGGGATATAAAAAATCGATAATTATTGGAGGATTGATGATGGGTATAGGGTATTTATTAATGGGAATACACAATATTACTATGCTTTATGTAGCCATGACACTTGTAATTATTGGAAATGGATTCTTCAAACCAAATATTTCTACACTTTTAGGTAATTTCTATTCTGAAGAGCAGTACAAAGACAAAAAAGATGAAGGCTATAATATTTTCTATATGGGAATTAATGTTGGCGCTTTTATTTGTAACTTTTTTGGAGCCGCTTTACAAATTTTACTTGGCTGGCAATATGCGTTTATGGCCGCTGGAGTTGGAATGTTTATTGGAGTAATTGTTTTCTTATTAGGAACCAAACATTACGGAAACAAAACAGATAAAAAAGGAACACAAGAAGGCGATATGCCATTTTATAAAATTGTATTATTTATTTTATTACCCTCTGCCGTTTTTGGAATTATTGGTTGGTTACTAAAAGGGGTTGCTTCTGACACTAACTTAAATAGTTCTGTTTTTGGATCGGACAGTACGGATGCCTTTATTTTTGCTTGTATTCCCGTTATCTTTTTCTATGGTAGCTTATATTTTAAAGCAAAAGCAGAAGACAAAAGACCAATTGGTGCTTTATTAACCATATTTTCTGTAGTAATTTTGTTTTGGGCGGTTTTCAAACTAAATGGTTCGGCGCTTACTACTTGGGCAGATAGATATACCGATAGAGAAATTTCTGGGACAACTAAATCTGTTTTCAACAATCTTAAATTAGCAAAAGAAATTGATTATAAAAAAGATTCAACTGAATTATACGATGCCGCTTTTCGAATTCAAAAAGAAAATGGAGTGGTGCAAAAAACAGTGGATTATCCAATATACTTTAGAAATGTAGCCCAAGAAAAATTACCTAAAGAAGAAGCTAAAGTTTCTATTTGGGCCACCAATTTAAGCCAATCGATTAATCCGGGATGGGTAATTATTTTAACGCCTTTAGTGGTTGCATTATTTACCTTTTTACGAGGAAGAAAAAAAGAACCATCCACTCCAACAAAAATTGCATTCGGATTATTAATTTCTGCCTTATCCGTTTTAGTAATGATTGCAGCGGTTAATATGGGTGCAAATGGTACTGAAAAAGTAAGTGTTTGGTGGCTGGTGGCCAATTACGGAATCATTACAATTGGAGAACTATTTCTAAGTCCGATGGGATTGTCGGTTGTATCCAAATTGAGTCCGACAAATATTACATCATTAATGATGGGTGGTTGGTTTTTATCTACTTCAATCGGAAATAAATTAAGTGGTGTATTGGCCAGTCTTTGGGATACGTACGATAACAAACAAGATTTCTTTTGGATTAATTTCGGATTATTAATGTTTGCCACTTTATTGATGTTCGTGTTGTTAAAACAATTAAATGGGGTAATGAAAGAAAAAGGAATTAACTAATGCAAACTATAGAAGAAATTCAAAACTTTAAAGGCAAATACCCAAAACAATTGTGGTATTTGTTTTTCTCCGAAATGTGGGAACGCTTCTGTTTTTATGGAATGCGAGGTATGTTAGTAGTATTTATGGTCAACCATTTGTCTATGGACGAAGAAGTAGCCAATTTACAATATGGTGCCACACAAGCTTGGGTATATGCTTTCACTTTTATTGGTGGTTTGTTTGCCGATAAAATTCTTGGTTTACGAAAATCACTTTTCTGGGGTGGAATTTTAATGATTATTGGAAGCATCATTTTAGCGATAGATCCAAAAACTCTGTTTTTTACAGGAATTGGGTTTACAATCGTAGGTACTGGATTCTTTAAACCAAATATTTCATCAATGGTCGGGCAATTATATAAAGAGTACGATCCAAGACGTGATGCCGGATTTTCTTTTTTTTATATGGGTGTAAATTTAGGCGCATTAATTGGAGGTTACATTTGTATAGCTGTTGCTGAAGGTTCCTTATGGCAATCGATTGTTCCAGAGCATTTAAAATGGAATGTAGGTTTTGGTTTTGCTGCCTTAGTAATGATTGTAAGTTTATTGACTTTTACAAAAACACAAAAAAGTTTAGCAAGTATTGGACTTTCTCCTTTAGCGCATCTTGATGTTTCTAGAAAAAAATTATTGGAAAACATAACCTATTTAGGTTCAATTTTAGTAATTCCGTTAGTAATCATAATGGTTGGAAACACCATTTATACTGATTATTTTATGTATGCAATTGGACCTATTTCTATTTTGTATTTATTGTACGAAATGAGAAATTTTACTTTAGTGGAAAATAAAAAATTAATTGCAGCTTTGGTTTTTATACTTTTCTCAATTGTATTTTGGGCGTTTTTTGAACAAAGTGGCGGTTCCTTAAGTTTATTTGCTGCAAACAATTTAAATAATACGGTTGCTGGTATAGAATTAAGTCCCAATGGCGTAAATAATTCTGCAAATTCTTTCTTTGTGATTGCTTTTGCTGCTTTAGTAGGATTAGTTTGGCTGTGGTTATCTAAAAGAAAAATAGAGCCCAATACTATTATAAAATTTGGTTTGGCTTTTTTATTTTTAGCTGGTGGATTCTGGATTTTTTATTATACTAAGTTTTTTGCTGATGCTTCAGGAAAAACATCATTAGATTTATTTACCTTCGGATGGTTCATAATTACTTTTGGTGAGTTATGCTTATCGCCTATTGGAATGAGTGCCATGACAAAATTATCACCACAAAAAACACAAGCGGTAATTATGGGAATGTGGTTTTTAGCTAGTGCGTACGGGCAATATTTTGCAGGAATTTTAGGTGCTAATATTGCAAAAGCATCGAAAAACGCAAGTAATTTAGAAAAACTTAATACCTATGCTGACGGATATTATCAATTAGCCATTTATGCCTTAATCGCTGGATTGGTTTTGATATTAATTTCGCCATTTGTAAAAAAACTAATGCAAGATGTAAAGTAACTTGCTTTTAATAGCTCACAATTTATATATATTTGTAAAATAATAACAAGACAGGAATCATGAAAAAAATAATTTTAATATTCACTTTTTTATTTAGTGGATTCATCGCCCAAAGTCAGGAATTAAAGTGGTACACAGACCTGTCTGTTGCTACCGATTTATCGATTAAAGAAAACAAACCTATGTTTTTATTTTTCACAGGTTCCGATTGGTGTGGTTGGTGTATTCGATTACAAAATGAAGTTTTTAAAACACCAGAATTTATAAAATGGGCTTCCAATAATGTAATTTTAGTAGAATTAGACTTCCCAAGAAAAAACGAACAAACAGATGCGGTGAAAATGCAAAATGCACAACTACAACAACAATTACAAGTTAGAGGTTATCCTACAGTTTGGTTTGTAAGTGCCACCAAAACAGCCGATGCCAAAGTAAATTTAAATGCCCTAGGAAGTTCAGGGTATTTAGCTGGTGGCCCGCAAGTTTGGCTAGAAAACGCCAATCAAATTATCAAAAAAAAGTAATTTATTTCCATCTATAAAATCCCTTTTCGGTTGTGGCATGAAAAGGGATTTTTTCTTGCTCACAAGTGGCTTTCCAAAGTTTTATATAACTTTTATAATTAGATCCATCTGCAATTATTTGCTTTGGTTTAATGGTTGAAATCAACCGATTCAAATTAATTTTTGGCGATTGAATTAGCACCACAATTTCTGGTTTTTGTTTTGTATTATACACCCCTAAACTATCAATACAAAGGATTTTTTTCTTAAAACTATAAACGTTTTTTATAGGCTCTATTCTATAATTTTTAACAAACTTACCTCTTGTATATGTTTGTATTGAAGATTTAGAATTAGCAAAATCATTCGTATAAAAAACAGATTCATTGTTTTTTGTTGCAACAAACAACGAATTTTTAGTACTATTAAAAACGCCAAATTCATTATTATTTTTTTCATTAGAATTCAGTAAAAAATAGCCCAATTGAAATATAATTATAGAAACTAATATCGGCTTGAAATTTTTACTTTTCGGAAAGTATATAAAATATACTAATGCAGCTATAATTAAATATAACAACAATACTAACGCTTCATGAAAAGCAATGTTTTTAATAATAAAAATATCAAATTTTACAATCCAGGTGGTAAAAACGTTCATTGTTTCAATTAAAAAATTGACTAGCATACTCAAATAAGCCGCTATTTCAGGAAACAAAAAATTGAAAGGAATCAATGCCAATCCTAAAATTAAAATAAGACTCGAAAGCGGAATCGCAATCAAATTAGCCAATAAAAACAATAATGGAAATTGTCCAAAATAATAAAGCGTTAAGGGTAACACACCAATTTGAGCCACTATAGAAATGAGTAATAATTCTTTAATTTTTAAGATTACTTTATGTTTAGAATAACTGTATTTTCTAACAAAAGGCTGAAAAACTACAATACTTAAAACAGCAGCAAAACTCAATTGAAATCCAACATCAAAAAGATAATTTGGATTGTATACTAACAATAGTAAAGCGGAAACGGCTAAAGAATTATAAATATTAGCTTGGCGATTGACAATTTTTGCTAATGCGACAACAGAAAACATCACCGCAGCACGAACAATTGAAGCAGAAAATCCGGCTAAAATAGCATAAAACCACAAAACACTTAATGAGAATAAAAAAATATACAATTTACCTTTTTTAAATCGAAGTAATGGTTTTGTTAGCCAAAGTATAATTCCATAAATTAAGGCGATATGCAACCCAGAAATAGCTAAAATATGAATAATGCCTGCTTGTGTATATGAATTGCTAATTTCTTTGGATACTTCCGTTTTTTCACCAAAAACCAATGCCATTAATAGATTGTAATTGTCTTTTTTAAAGCATTTTACATCATAACTTTTTAATAATTTCGATTTAATGAAATGTATATAATAATAAAAATTTGTGTCTTTTGAAACATAAATTGTATTTGTCTTTTTGATTTTTATTTCATGAAAAACATTCTGATTTTTTAAATATTTAGCATAATCAAATTGATTTGGATTTAATGCGTTTTGAAGTAATTTTGGTGTTTCAAATACCTTTATTTTGTTGCCAACCTCTATTTCTGTTTTCTGTTTTTTTGGCACGTAAAGAAGTATTTTACCTATACAATTTTGCTCATTAATATGCTCTGCCTTTAAAATAAATTTATCATAATAGGTTGTTGATTTTAATTTTTCAGTCACCACCCCTTGAACAATATTTTTTTCTGAAATAAAAGTAGAAATATGCGTTTTCAAATTCATTTGAACATTGAAATAACTTGAAAGAACGCCTAAATTTAAACACAAAAGCACTACAAAACTTTCAAAAAACAAGGAATTTAATTTCTTTTTAACATTAATAAAATATCCAATGCCAAAACAAATTACATTTATAACCAATCCAATGAAAATATAAACCAAGGTAATTGGTACATAATATTGAATTAAAATTCCAATACTAAAACCGCCAAGTATCGGAACAATTGGGAATTTAATAAATTTCATTATTAGTAGGTTCGTTAAACTAGAAAAACAATTGGGGATAGTTTTTTTAGTAAAAAATTTTGAAAATAAGTGGCTAACGTTTACTCTAAAATCCTATTTACACCAACAAAAGTTCTAGCATAATAACTTTCAGAAGTAGAGGAATACACTACCCCACTACTTGTAGAAGAATGAATGAATTTAATCACCCCATTTGAATTTTCTGTTACTATTCCAACATGACTTATGTAGCTACCATTGGTCTTAAAAAAAATTAAATCGCCTGCCTTGGCGTCTTTTTTTAAGATACGTTTTCCAATTTGTGCCATTTCTGCTGAATTTCTTGGCAATGAAATATCAAATTGATTTAGCGTATAGGTTACAAAACCAGAACAATCAAAACCAGCTGGAGTAGTACCTCCACCTCGATATGGCGAACCTAAACTTTCTGCCGCAACATTAAGAATTTGTTGCTTTATGTAGTCTGAAACTTCAAAGGTAGGCGTAAAATCTTGTGGTGTTTCTTCTTCAACCACTACTTTTATTTTGGATTGTTCAATACTATCTTGTGCCGCTTTTTGTTTTGCTTTTTCAAGAGCTTTTAATTCTTTTTTAGTAGGTTTTGCAGGTTTTTCTAATCCTGTTTTTTCAGTAAATGAATAACTTCCCGTTTTTAAAGCCACTTGTTTGGAAGTAACAATTGCAGGCTTCTGTAAGGATTTACAACTGTATAAAAAAACAGCTAGAAAAAAAATATAAATTGATTTATTCATGATTTGGGGAGTTTATGAAGTTTAAATTTACAAATTATTTTTAATTGAAGAAAGTATTCCATTCGCCGTTTTTTCACTTGCGCCTTTTCCTCCTAGTTTTTGTTCCAAAATGTCGTACTCATTTTGAATGAGTTCTCTGGTATTTCCAGAAATAATTTTATGCAATTCAGATGCTAAATTTTTAGAATTTAATTCCTTTTGAATGAGTTCTTTCACCACTTCTTTATCCATTATTAAATTGACTAAAGAAATGAATTTTAAAGTAATAATGCGTTTTGCAATTTCATAAGAAATTTTGTTTGCTTTGTAACATACAATTTGTGGTACTTTAAACAATGCCGTTTCCAAAGTGGCTGTTCCCGAAGTTACTAAAGCCGCGTGAGAGACACTTAGTAAATCATAAGTTTTATTACTTACAAATTTTACATTTTCCGTGGTTAAAAATGTTTTGTAAAACGAAAATTCTTGACTTGGGGCGCCAGCAATTACAAATTGATATTCAGGAAATTTTACTACAACCGAAAGCATTATGGAAAGCATTTTTTCAATTTCTTGTTTTCTGCTTCCTGGCAATAAAGCAATTATGGGCTGATTGGTTAAATTATTTTCTGCAGTAAATTTCTCAAAAGTAATTTTTTTCCGATCTGATATAGCATCAATTAATGGATGCCCAACAAATTCAACTGGGAAATTATGTTTTTTCTCATAAAAATCTTTTTCAAAAGGCAAAATCACATACATTTTATCGATATCACGTTTGATGTCTTTAATGCGATTTTCTTTCCAAGCCCAAATTTGAGGGGAAATATAATATTGGTTTTGCATTCCTAATTTCTTAGCCCATTTTGCAATTCGCATATTAAATCCAGGGTAATCTATATAAATTATGGTATCGGGATTAAACTGCAAAATATCTTTTTTACAAACAGAAATATTACCTAAAATGGTTCGCAAATTCATAATCACCTCAGCAAAACCCATAAATGCTAATTCTCGGTAATGTTTTACTAAAGTTCCGCCCACATGTTGCATTAAATCGCCACCCCAAAAACGAATTTCTGCAGTTGGATCTTTAGCTAAAATGGCTTTCATTAAGTTGGAACCGTGCAAATCGCCTGAGGCCTCACCAGCTAGTATGTAATATTTCATTTTTATTAATTAATTGGCTAAGATAAAATATTTCTATTCTTTAGTGAAATTAAATTTTTGGCCACCTTGTTTTAAAATGAAACTTGTACTGGAAGTAAATTCCATTTCTATTCCTGCTTGAACAAAAACAAAAACATCCGCTCTAGAAAAAGTTAATGGAAAACTCGGTTGCCCTGTGGCTTGGGCTAATAAATTACCCTCTTTTTCAAAAACGTTGATTTTTAATGGAATCTCTTTAGATGCATAGGTTCCAGAATATTTTTGAATTAAGTCTTTATCTAATTTTTTAAAATTTGGAAACGGATAAGGTAACTTGTAATAAATACTTAAAATTCCAATCATAATGTCATTTTGACTATAATTTTCACCGTTTACAACTAAAGAAATGGACAAATCGTCTTTTTCATAATAGCCCATTGTAGATCCAAAACCTTCAATTTTTCCGTTATGCCCATAAAACTTTCTTTCTCCAAAAGGAAAACGGATTAATGCCATTCCGTATGTATCTTTAAGTGTTTTCATTAATTCTAATGAAGCTGGAGAAACTAAATTTCCCTTAAAAAGGGCATGGATAAATTTAGTTAAATCTTCAGGTGTTGAAATAATCCCTCCTGAAGAAAAAGCAATGTCATTATTCCATTCGTCAATTTTATCCCAATATTCGCCATTAAATGTATAGGAATAGCTTTCTCTATTAGAAACATTAGTTTTTTCGTTTGAATAATAGGTGTTTTTCAACTCTAATTTATCCGAGATTCTTGTTTTTAAATTGTCTGCAAATGATTTTTTAGTGATTTTTTCGATAATTAATCCCAATATAAAGTAATTAGAATTGCTGTATTCGTGTTTAGAATCAGGTTCAAAAATAGAAGAATAATTTTCTATTTTTTTAAGTACCAATTCTTTAATATTTGGCTTACCCAAAACATCCATAAAGGTAGCATCAGCATTCGCGTAATCTTTGATACCTGTTCGTTGATACAATAAATGTTCTATGGTAATTTTATCAGATTGGTCAATTTTTGGGAAAAACTGGTTTAATTTAGTCGTCAACAATATCTTTTTCTCTTCTACCAATTGCATAATCATAGTAGCAGTAAACGTTTTAGATATAGAACCGATTTTATATTTTGTTGCTCCATTTGCTCTAACGCCTTTAGTGGCTTCAGAATAGCCATATGCTTGTTTAAAAACTACTTCGTCGCCTTGTCGGATACAAAGCGAGCCCATAAATTTATCGTTTTCATATAAATAGTGTAACAAACTATCAATTCGGGCAAAACGAATTTCTTGAGCAAATGCGCCTAAAGAAAGAAATAAAAATAAAATAAAAAAGTTTTTTTTCATTGTAATATAAGTTTTAGTAGGTTGTTATTTGTTGTCTAAACTAGTACAAAATTAAGCAAATAGAATGGCATACAAAAATCGAAATTTTCTCGTTTATACAAATATCAGTACTTTTACCGTATGTATAAACAAATTAGTTGTCTTTTATTTTTTTGTGTCGTTTCTGTTGGCTTTGGTCAAGAGAAAAACAACGCATTCAAAACAAAAAAATTGGCTTATACAAATAAAGAAATTCTTATTGATACCATATCGTTACATCCAAATTCTTTGAAAATATTTTCTTCAAACGAACAAGAAGTTGACACTTCCTATTACTCATTTAATTATCAAACTAAAAAATTAATTTTCAAAAAAACATTTCCAGATTCGGTACGTGTTCAATATTATCACTTACCAAATTTTTTAACGAAAACCTATACTATATACGACGAAAAAAAAATTGTACCAAATGAAAACGGACGATTACTTACGTTTTCAGAAAATACTAAAAAACAAATTCCTATTTTTAATGGCTTACAAACCAATGGAAGTATTTCTCGAGGAATTACAGTCGGAAACAACCAAAACACAGTTTTAAATTCCAATTTAGATTTACAAATTTCTGGTAAATTATCTGACGATATTACCTTAAAAGCATCAATTCAAGACAGCAATATTCCTTTACAAGAAGGCGGTTATTCGCAAAAAATGGACGAATTTGATCAAATATTTATTGAACTTTCATCAAAAAACTGGAATATAAGAGCAGGTGATTTATTTTTAGAAAATAGAAAAACCAGTTTTTTAAATTTTAACAAAAAAGTACAAGGACTTTCTTCACATTTTAATTGGGGAAATACAAATAAAAACGATTTGTTTTTTGCTGCCTCGTTGGTTAGAGGGCAATATGCGAAAAGTAATTTCACGGGACAAGAAGGCAATCAAGGACCCTACAAGCTAAGGGGTAATAACGGCGAGTTATATGTGTTACTTATTTCGGGTTCAGAACGGGTGTATGTAAACGGAATACTAAAAGAACGCGGAGAAAACAAAGATTATATCATAGATTATAACGCAGGAGAAATAATTTTTAACGCCACTTTTCCAATAACTTCCGAAATGCGAATTGTAATGGAATATCAATATTCGGATAGAAATTATAGCCGTTTTTTAAGCTATGGCGGATTTCAGCACGAAAGAGATAAGTTTAGTATTGGTGCCTATGTGTACAATGAAAATGATATAAAAAACCAACCATTACAACAAAGTTTATCTGAAAATCAAGTGCAAACTTTACAACTCGCTGGGGATAATCCTGACTTAATGAATGCGTCATCCGCTTATATAGATTCCTATTCGGAAAACAAGATACTCTATAAAAAATCAACAATAGGTAGCGTTGAAATATTTGAATTTTCTACGGATCCAACACAAACTTTATACCAAGTAAAATTTACTTTCATAGGAAATAATTTAGGAAATTATATTTTGGCAAGTAGCAACACCATAGGAAAAATTTACGAATATGTAGCACCAATTTCCGGAGTACCTCAAGGTAATTATGAACCAATTGTAAAACTAATTGCTCCAACAAAAATTCAAATCGCTACTATAGTTAGTTCGTTTTCGCCAACAGAAAAAACTGAAATTGATACAGAAATTGCCATTTCCAACCACGACAAAAATTTATTTTCAAATTTAGATGATGTCAATAACCAAGGAATTGCCACTAAATTAAACCTGAAACAACAATTGTTTTCTAAAGGGATCCAGATGCAATCTTTTGCTTCCATTAATTATATTCAAGAAAATTTTAAACCTATTGAGCGGTTATACAATATTGAGTTTAATAGAGATTGGAACCTTACCAATCCATTAGGGAATCAGTTATTAGTATTGGGTGGTGTACAATTTAATTCGGTTCAAAAGGATACGGTAAAATGGAAAACATTTGGAAAATACCAATTTGAAAAATTAGCGTATTCTAGCCATTTTTCTGGAAACAAACACGCGTTTCAAGCCTTAACAAAAAACAAAAATTTGGCAGTTCAAACACAAATTAGTTTGATGAATAGTAAAAATAATTTAAGCACATCTAATTTTTTAAGAAGTCAAAACGTAGCAAAGTATCACTTTAAGAAAAACTATGTAGGTGCTAATTTTAGATTTGAAAATAATAAAGAAATAGGAAATGAGACAAAAATTCTAAGCAATTTTAGTCAACGATTTACAGAATTTGGAAACTTTATTGGCCGTGGAGATTCTACAAAAGTATTTGCCGAAATTGGGTATTTAACTAGACAAAATGATAGTGTTAAAAATAATCTTTTGCAACGAGTAAACACCTCGTTTTCGACCTATTTAAAATCTCAAATCATAAAAAATGAAAGAAGAAATTTAGGTGTTTTCATCAATTATAGAACGTTAAAATTTGCAAATCATCGTGCTACAGAGCCTTCTATAAATTCGAGAGTAAATTATTCTGATTCCTATTTTAATCAACTAATTCAAACTACTACTTTTTATGAAAATAATTCGGGAAGTATTGCCCAACAAGAATTTACTTTTTTAGAAGTAGATGCAGGTCGGGGTTTATATATGTGGAACGATTATAATAATAACAACATTCAGGAACTACAAGAATTTGAAATGGCTACTTTTTCTGATTTAGCAAAGTATATAAAAATATTTCTGCCCAATCAGATATTTATAAGGACGTATCAAAACAAATTGAGCCAAACAATTACTTTCAACGGAAATACTTGGCAAAATGAAACGGGATTTAAGAAGTTTTTATCTAAATTTTACAATCAAACTTCCTTAATAATTGATAAAAAAATAACTCGAAATGCCAATGTTTTTGAATGGAATCCTTTTGCAAAAAAGGATTCGAATTTAATAGGATTAAATACTAATTTTAGAAATAGTTTGTTTTTTAATAAAGGAAAACAAAAAAATTCTATTACATATACCTATTCTTCTAGCTCCTTAAAAAACGTATTAAATTTTGGAAGTCAAGAAAATTACCTTAAAAACCATCAGCTGCAATATGTGCATTTAGTACAGAAATTTTGGCTGTTTCAAGTACAAACTAGTGCTTCAAATTTAAAAAGCATTTCGGATAATTATGCCACTCGAAATTTTACTATTTCGGGATTAGAAATCAGCCCTAAAGTTTCCTATATTTTTTCAAAAAACGCAAGTTGGGATCTTTTTTATAAAAACAATAGCAAAGAAAATACCATTGGAAATTTAGAAAAATTAAAACAACAACAATTAGGTACGTCATTTAATTGGAATACAGAAAAAGGATTTTCATTAAATGGAATATTTACTTTTATAAACAATGATTTTACTGGAAGTGCTTCTTCTCCTGTTGGCTTTCAACTGTTAGAAGGGTTACAAAACGGAAAAAATTCCACTTGGCAACTTTTGTTTCAGAAAAATATTACGCAATTTTTAGATGTCTCTATAAATTATAACGGACGAAAATCAGAAACAAGTAAAACCGTGCATACAGGAACCATTCAGTTGCGAGCGTTTTTCTAAAAAACCCCAATTAGTAACTTATTGGAAAAAAAATATTAAAATGAGGTTGTAATTTGCAATCCTAAGCCTGTACTTGGTGGAACAAATCGGCAAACACCACCAGCACAAACAAGGCCACCACGTTGACGGCCATAATTTAATGCCACACGTGTACTTCCTTTTTTATATGCGGTTCCAAAATTATAGAAATGGATATCAAATAAATCCGTTTCGCTTATGGTAAGTGTTTTATGATCAAAACCATAATTATACATATCCATAGCAAATAATGACCAATGTTCATTGTGATTGTATTCTACAGTGCCAGCCGCCCAATTTTTTCTATCATTATCTGCCCACATGTGTTCTAAACCAAACGTAATTGATTTTTTATCAGATAATTGATAGGTGGATTCTGAAAATACGGTATGAGAATTAATAACATATTCATTAAATAGGCCTTGAATTTGTTTGTTGTTGTAATATTGATGGATATACGTAAATGCCGTTTTAAAATTTTTGGAAACTTTTTTAGTAATTTCAATATTATAATCTGAAAAATACTTCTCGTTAGCATTAAATAATTCTGCCTGATAATTTTGGATGTTTTCTCCAGCATTATTTGTGTATCTGTATTTTGCTTTCAAATTAAACCAAGAAGATACATTCAAATTGATTTTCGTTCCATATTTTCCTCCCAATGCAGAACCTTTTTTGAAGTCGTAGAAAAAATCAAATTGACCGCCAATTTCTCCAAATTTGTTTATCTGTGTAGATTCGTCCATCACGACTTGAAATTGTGACTGATACACATAAATATTAGCTAAGTTAGAATGATGCTGTTTGGTTAAACTAGGAACAAAATTTAAAATTTTGTCGTTATAATTTAAACTTGTACTGGAAAGTGTTGGATAATTATCTAAATTTCTTTGTGCTAATAATTGCATGTTTTCCACGCGTCTTAAATTGGCATCAAAACCAATCCCTTTTTTAGAATATCCAAAATTCACTAATAAAGCACTACCCTCTTTAGCAAAATCTGTGTCCAAAATATTTTGTGCAATAATGGCATCACGGCTTTTAAATACATATTCGGTATTAACATAATAATTTTTATACCCCAATTCAAATCGGTTTGAAAACAGATTAGTAAAAGCACTAAAATTTTGAACGGAAACTGGTAATTTTTCATATCTACTAACCCCACTAAACCCATATTTAAAATCAAACGCTTCTATATTTAAAAGTTGACTAACATTAACATCTGTATTAAATCCGAAAACATCGCCATTAGCTACATCAAAACCAGTCCTTGCCTTTCCGTATAACGCTGTAAAAGAAATTTCTTCAATGGGCGAATACACCACTTTTGCACCACGTAAGGCATTATTTATCCCTAAAGATCGGTCTTCCCAAGTTCTTAGGGCCAATCCACTTCCAAACTGTACGTAATAATGACCTAAAGTTACATCTAATTTTTTGGATTTATAATTCACATAATAAGTGGCAAAATTGGTGCCCTTATATTTGGGATTAAAATTTAATAATGCTTCATTCATATACGATTCTACTTGCGTTCCAAAAGTAAATTTTTTGTAATTGAAATTTACATTAAAATAATTGTTGGCACGTAATGGCACACTATCTTGATTAATTCCCCTATTTTTATCATTGGTATACCATTGCCCATTTCTTTCAAAACTTCCATACACTTTAAATTTCGTTTTGGTTGAATCGGCATGCTGAGCAAAAGAAAAAAATGCAGAAAATAAAAACGTGAAACTGATTAATTTTTTCATTATTTAAGCGCTTTAATTTGTTCCAATAACTGATTTTCACTTCCAGGCGTGTGGCCGTTTTGAGTAAAAACAATTTCTCCATTTTTTACCACTGCAGTAAAAGGTGGGTTTGAAATGCCTAAACTTCT
The DNA here is from genome assembly GCA_004293045.1 of Flavobacteriia bacterium. Taxonomy (GTDB): domain Bacteria; phylum Bacteroidota; class Bacteroidia; order Flavobacteriales; family Flavobacteriaceae; genus Flavobacterium. Next base: position 23,862 of record RDXY01000019.1, read on the forward strand.
TTTAAAATCTTGATTGGTATCCATAAGTATTGTATACTCCCAACCCTTTCCATTTACTAGGGGTTTTACTCTTTTGTTGGTTCTGGCATCATCAATTGAAACGGCAATAACTTCCACATTGGCTTGCGATTTCCATTCTTCATACACCTCATTTATTGCATCTAATTCTTGAATGCAAGGTGCGCACCAAGTAGCCCAAAAACAATACACATATACTTTATCTTTTTCAATAAAATTTTGAGTGGTAGAAACGGTTGTTCCTTCTAGATTTTTAAGTGTTACACTAGGTAATTTTTTCTGCGAAAACCCTAATGCACAAATAAATAGCATTACATTTAAAACTAGTTTTTTCATCATTCGAAAGTTATTTATTAGCAAATAAAAGATATTTCCAGCATTATAAAAAATTTTTTTAAATTTGCATGAGTAGTTTGTTATCAAACTATTGAAAAACATAAAATTATATGAAAAAAATTCTGTTTGCTATAATTATATTTTCTGGGTTAACAAACTTGTCATGCATATCAAATGACTGGGAAGACAACTCCATAAATACTGAAATTGCAGAACAACCCATTTCAGGAAAATTTTTAAAAAATGTACTAATTGAAGATTATACTGGCACTTGGTGTCAATATTGTCCTAGGGTTTTACATGGCATTAAACAAGTTGAAGCAGAAGGATTAGATGCATACCCGGTTTCCATTCACAGAACTTCAGGTTCTTTTATCGATCCGTACAACTTTAATGCCTTAGCTCTTGAGCAAATGTTAGACATATCTGGCTATCCTGCTGCAAAATTAAACAGAAAAATTCAATGGAGTAATTCAAGTTCCCCAACAGAGGTAAAAAACCAAATTAAACCTAATGCTGATTTAGGTATTGCTTTAAGCTCAACTGTTTCAGGTAGTAGTATTAATTTAGATGTTAATATTAAATTTGTTACAAATTTTTCTGATTTAAAACTGGTTGTTTATGTTTTAGAAGATGGTTTAATTTACAATCAGGTAAATGCAACCTCCTATTTTGGGGGACAAAATCCAATTGTTAATTTTGAACACGACCATGTTTTAAGAGCTTGTTTAACTGATTTAGTTAACGGAGACGAATTAATCGGAACAACTGCTGGCACTACAGTCACTAAAAATTTTACAGTTGCTATACCTGCTAATGTAGCTAATGTAGCTAAAATAAATTTCGTAGCATTCGTTTTAGATGCTTCCGGAAATGCTATTAATGTTAGAGGATCGGCTCCAAATACTACCCAAACATTTCAAATAAATCCTTAATTTTTATAGTATAAGTTAAAAAAGAGTGCTTAATCTTGCCTTTTTCTTTTATTATAAATGAAATTAAATAAAAATAGAATAAATTTGTTTATTCTACTTATTCAAATAATGAAAAATATATATTTATTACTTACTTTTTTTGCCTTTTATGCCAGTAATGCTCAGTTGAGTAACAAACATTGGTTACCGCCATTACACTCTAGAGATAACACTGCAATTGAAAATCATTATTTATATATTTCAACTCCAGAAACCGTTCCTTTTCAAGTCACGGTAACAACTGGAAATGGGGTACCTATAACTGGTTCGCCCTTTACAATTTCACAATCTACTCCTGTAGTGGTTTCTGTAGGTTCTGGACAACCTACTGATATGTTTTTGGATGTTGCAGATGTTAATATTGTCAAAAATGACAAAGGACTTATTTTACAAGGCGCTAAAGATTTTTATGTAAGTTTCAGAATGCGTTCTGCAAATCACGCAGAAACCTTAATTTCAAAAGGTAGACCTGGAATTGGAACTTCCTTTAGATTAGGAAGTACACCTCAAGGGGGAGAAGTTTTTATTAGAAATTTTGTTTCCAGTGTAATGGCAACAGAAAACAATACTATAATAAATTTATCGGATTATAATCCTAATGTAGTATTTGTTTCTGGTCTAGGAAATATCACTTCTGATACTCAAACTTTTACATTAAACGCTGGTGAGACGATTGTTTTTTCTGGATATACGGATGTTACAGAAAACTGGACTGGATTTATAGGAGCTCTACTAACCGCAACAAAACCCGTAGCTGTTAGTACCGGTAATGCAACAGGTGGCGTATCCAATAATGGACAAGATTTTACCTTAGATCAAATTGTATCGTCTTCACAAATTGGAACCGAATATATTTTTATAGAAGGAAACGGTTTACCTGAAATGGAATTACCATTAATTATTGCAGATGAAGACAATACTCAAATTTTTGTTAATGGAAATACCACTGCAGCAACGACTTTAAATGCTGGTGATTATTACCTAGTACCCAATTCAGAATATCAAGGAACTAATAATAAAAACATATATGTAAAATCATCCAAGCCGGTTTTTGCTTATCAATTGATTGGTGGGGCTTCCTCTTTTCCTACTTCTGGATTAAATTTTATTCCACCACTTAGTTGCTTTTTTCAAAATTCTGTTTATATACCAGCTATTGATGAAATTGGGGCATCGAATTATAATGCCGACTTAATGATTTTAACTTATTCAAATGCCACAATCACTATCAACGGAAATCCAATTAACACCTCTCAATCACAAGCTGTTCTTGGCAATGCTGATTGGGTTACGTACAGAATTTCTGGCTATTCGGGTAATGTAAATGTGGTCTCCACAGGGCCATTAGCAGTAGGTGTTTTTGGAGCAAGTGGTGCAGCAGGATATGCTGGATATTACTCCGGATTTGGTAGTGCACCACAAGATACTCCAGTTACAGTGTGTTCGTCAACTACTACCAATCTTTTTGACGCTATTATTGGAAATCCTGGCTCTGGTGGTTCCTGGACGGTCCCAGCAGGAGGTGCAGCTCTGGCTGGAGATATATTCAATCCGGCTGTTAATATAGCAGGTGAATATATTTATTCATTCACAAAAACATGTAATACGGCATTAACTTTTTTAAGTGTTAAAGTGAATGTTACCATAGAACAAGCCAATAACGCAGGTACAAATACTACAAAAAACACCTGTAAAAATCAATCGCCATTTGATTTATTTCTTTTATTAGGATCAGGCGTTACGTCTGGTGGAACCTGGTCTTTAAACGGGATTAATAGACCAAATAGTACTTTTAATCCAGCCGTTGATTCAAGCGGAACATACACCTATACAATTCCGGCAAGCGGCGTTTGTCCTGCATTATCATCAAATGTTGTGGTGAATAATTATGATATACCAACAGTAGTGACAATTTCAGATTTAAAAGCTTGTGATGATGCTTTAGACGGAAATGATACAAATGGACAAACCACTTTTAATTTGACTCAAAAAACAGTTGAAATCATCAATAATCAAGCTAACGTTTCTGTTTCGTATCATTTATTACCCAACGATGCGGTTTCTGGTGCAAACGCCATTACATCGTATACGGGAGCAACTACTATTATTTATGTTAGACTATTCAACACGCTTACAAATTGTTTCCATACCACTAGTTTTAATGTTGTTGTATTGCCAAAGCCCATTATAAATCCAATTATTACTTTAAAACAATGCGATAGCGACACCGATGCAATTACCGATTTCAATTTAACGGAAGCTAATGTACTTTTATCGAATCAAACAAATTTAACTTTTAAATATTTTCTAACACAAACAGACGCTCAAAACAATACAAGTCAAATAATAAATGACACGGCTTATAATTCGCCAAATAATGGAATCGTTTGGGTAAGAATAGAAAATGCTGGCGGTTGTTTTAGAACGGCACAAGTAAATTTACTAGTTTCAGCAACACAAATTCCAGCTACTTTTCAAAAGATAATTTTGGAAGAATGTGATGATTATATAGATTTAAACGACCCTGATACTGATGGCATTGATTATTTTAGTTTTTCTGCAACAACTAATAGTTTTGCCTCTGCAACCAATTCCATTTTAGCTTTATTTGCAAATAGTTCCAACTTAACTGTAACATATTATACCACCGAGGCGCAAGCTTTAGCAGAAGCAAACCCAATAGACACCACTGACCCAGATGGATTTAGAAATACTGTTCCAAACCTCCAAAATATATGGGTAAGAATTGATAGTAACGTAAACAATGATTGTGTAGGTTTAGGACAATATTTAGATTTAAAAGTCAATCCGTTACCCAATTTTAATATTATTGATTATAAACTATTATGCGTTCAACCAGGCTCTGGCGCAGGAAGTTTTGCTATTAATGCGACTCCAATAGTCCCGGGAAATTATACTTATTCATGGACGCCTACCAATCCAAATTCAATAGGCGGACAAGAAAGTGCTATTTTTAATGCTTCTACATCTGGAATTTACAAAGTTGTTGTCACCAATACAGCCACATTATGCGCTAAAGAAGACCAAACAGAATTGTTTATTTCTTCGGCACCTAATTCTGTAAATTTAGAATTGGTTTCTGAAATTTTCTCAAGTGGATTAGCTACCATTCAGGCAGAAGTAATTGGCGGATTTGGCTCCTACGAATTTAGTATAAATCAAGTTGATTGGCAAACTAGTCCAGTTTTTACAAACTTGCCAAATGGCTTTTATACGGTTTATGCTCGTGATATAAACGGGTGTTTACCTATCAAACAATCCAACACCGTAACTACCATTTCGTATCCAAATTATTTTACACCAAATGGCGATACGTATAACGATACCTGGAACATATCTGGTTTAACACCTGAATTTAAAGCCAAAATTTATATTTTTGACCGATATGGAAAATTAATAAAAGAAATAAATCCGTATGCTAATGGCTGGGATGGAAAACTAAATGGCGAAGATCTGCCTTCCACAGATTATTGGTTTAAAATTGTATATACAGAAGAAGGCGTTCAGAAAGAATTTAAATCACACTTTAGTTTAAAAAGATAATATGACTGCTTTCGTAAAACAAGAAGTAAAAAATAATGTTGGATACATCACCTTTTTTCATCCGGCAGGAAATTCGTTTCCAAGTTTGCAATTAGAAGAATTAGTAAAAACAATTCAGGATTTAGATGCGAATGAAAACGCTACTATTATTGTTTTACAAAGTGAAGGATCTACCTTTTGTGCCGGTGCTTCATTTGATGAATTAGTACAAATTGATAATTTAGCAGACGGAAAACACTTTTTCTCTGGTTTTGCCAATGTGATAAACGCGATGCGAAACTGTTCGAAATTAATTGTTGGAAAAGTGCAAGGAAAAGCTGTTGGTGGTGGCGTAGGAATTATTGCCGCTTGCGATTATGCTATTGCTACAACAAAAGCCGATGTAAAACTTTCAGAATTAACTATAGGAATTGGACCTTTTGTAATTGAACCCGCCGTGAGCCGAAAAATTGGACACACCGCTATGGGCGAATTAACTTTAGCCGGAAACGAATGGAAATCCGCAACTTGGGCTTTTGAAAAAGGGCTGTTTACCAAATTAGTGCAACCTGAAGATTTGGATGCAGCATTAGAAAAATTCGCTTCACAATTAGCCAGCTACAACCCAGAAGCGTTAGCTGAAATGAAACAAGTATTGTGGCAAAATACCGCACATTGGACCACGTTGTTATACGAACGCGCCGAAATTTCAGGAAAATTAGTGTTGAGTAATTTTACGAAGAAGGCGTTGGAAGGGTTTAAGAAGTAATTTTTTTAAAATAATTAACTCGTTTTCAACCAACCTGTAATACTAAATCTTTTTCTATGAACGGGTTTGACTTCGTGTTCTAAAGTTTGACTTTCAAAAATGACCACTCGGCCTTTTAGTGGGTAAATTTTTATTTCTTCTTCTGGTTTGTAAATGACTAATTCGCCACCAAATTCGGGTTGCCAATTTTCATCGTTTAAATAGCAAACTATAGATAATTTTCGTCGGGTATCGTTTTTAAACACATCTAAATGACGTTTATAAAAAGTGCCTTCTGGATACATCGCATAATGAAATTCTTTAGTGGTAATACCTAAATAACAAGTTGCATTGATGTAAGTTACAAAATCGTTGATGGTATTGAAAAACGTTTCTGAGGCTTTGTTTTTATCTTCTTCATTTAGCCAAAAAATATAATCGCCACGAATTTCTTCTTTCACCACTTCATCCGATTTGTTTCCAATGGCCGATTTTTTAAACTCCGTGGTTTCCAATTTTTGTTCTAATTCCGCACGCATAATTTGCACCGCTTCTTCAGAAAAGAAAGCATCGCAAACGGCATATTGGTTTTCTAATAAATCGGTAATTATGGTTTCGTAAAGTGGATTCAATTCCATTAGTTGCACATTTGAAGCAAAGATATGTGAATAATTTCGTAATTTTGCATTTCAATTATCACACCATGAGTAAAATTAGAATTACCAAACAATTTAATTTCGAAACGGGTCATGCCCTTTATGGCTATGATGGAAAATGTAAAAACGTACACGGACATAGTTATAAACTTTCGGTTACGGTTATTGGTGAACCGATTACAGATTCCAATCACGTAAAGTTTGGAATGGTAATTGATTTTTCCGATTTGAAAAAAATTGTCCGAGAAGACATTGTGGATGTCTTTGATCACGCTACGGTTTTTAACCAAAATACCCCACACGTAGAATTGGCAAAAGAATTACAAAATCGCGGACATCATGTAATTTTAGTAGATTATCAACCTACAAGTGAAAACATGGTAGTAGATTTCGCAAATAAAATTAGAGCGCGTTTGCCTATAGACATTCAGTTACATTCGCTACGTTTACAAGAAACAGAATCGTCATTTGCAGAATGGTTTGCTTCAGATAATGTATAGATTATTAGATTGTTGGACATTTTAGATTAAACCACTTAAAAATAAATTATTTTATAAAACTTTTTAGCATTCTAATTAATCTAAAAATCTGTTATCTAAAAATCCAATATCAAATTATGAGCGTTACTTTATTATCTTCCCCTTTACAAGGTTTTACGGATTTTAGATTTCGAAATGCGTTTCACAAACACTTTGGTGGTATTGATACGTTCTATTCGCCCTATATCCGATTAAACGGAAAATTAGAAATTAAAGCGTCATACGAACGGGATATTCTTCCAGAAAATAATACGACTTTAGAAGTCATTCCTCAAATTATTACTAATGATGCGGATGAGTTTTTATTTGTAGCCAAATACGTGCAATCACTTGGTTATAAAGAACTCAATTGGAATTTAGGCTGTCCATATCCCATGGTGGCAAAATGCGGCATGGGCTCCGGTTTAATTAGCAATACCGAACGCATTCATTCTATTTTAGATCAAGTGCATAGCGAAACGAATATTGTGGTTTCGATGAAAATGCGAATGGGTTATGAAAACGCCTCTGAAATTTTAGATGTTTTCCCAATTTTAGAAAAATACCCTATAAAAAATATCGCCATTCATGCCAGAATTGGTAAGCAAGTATATAAAGGTGATGTGGATTTAGATTCGTTTCAACGTTGTTTGGATGTTTCTAAACACAAACTATATTATAATGGTGATATTACTTCCGTTGAAAAATTTAGAGACATGCAAGCTCGCTTTCCAAGTATTGACCATTACATGATTGGAAGAGGATTAATTGCAGATCCGTTTTTACCCAGTATGATTAAAAATAATACTACCGAATATCCAGAAGATAGGTTTAAGATTTTTAACGCGTTTCACGATGAAATTTATCAGGAATACGATGCGTTTTTGCAAGGACCAACCCCAATTAGAATGAAAATGTTAGGCTTTTGGGAATACTTTTCACAATCATTTCCCGATACTCAAAAAACATTTAAGAAAATTAAAAAAGCCCAAAGTAAAAGAAATTACGAACTTGCTGTTAAAGAAATATTTTCTTCTAAATTCTAATCATAAAAAAACTACAACTTTATGTTATTGTAGTTTATGTTTTTTTCTTTTCACATTGTGGGCACGGATTGCAAATCCACGATATCCGTTAGAGGATATATTTGTGACAATGGAAAAAATATTGAGGCTTTTCGATGTTTTTTTTGGGATTGTACCGTTTTGTCGCTTTAAAGAAATTGGGGGTTTCCAAGCCTAAAACTTCCATAAAACATCGAAAACCTCAATTTAATAGAAACCGTTGTAGGTAAAAGTTTCTATTTAGAAATTTTTGGTAACTTGAACTTTTTTAAATTATTTTTCTACTTCCCTAATAGTTTATTATTATCGCATATAATAATGTGTTTATATACTAAGTATCCCATTTCTAAAAACATAATACACTTACTTAGAAGAGATAAGCTGAATAATTATTAATAAAATTAGATGCTTTCTTTTACAATTAGTTTACGAAAATTAACATGATCTATTGAAAATTAATATTATTTTCATTTTTAGGAAAAATCCTGTATTTAGCTAGGCATAATTGCTGAAATTTCGTTAGGAACTACTGTATTTTATTTACAGAAAAATGCTGAAGAGGAAAGAAAATTACGGTATTGAAGTAGCCTTTTTAGAAAAACAATTAGACTTTTTCTCTTATAAAAAAAAATCGTCTCCCTATGGAGACGATTTTTTTTTATAAATAAGTTGTATTCTTTAATTACTTTTTGATAATTAAGAATTCACTTCTTCTATTTTGAGCATGCTCTTCTTCTGTACAAGCTGTGCATGGGACTTTTGGTTGGGTTTCTCCCATTCCATGACCTGTGATTCTTTCTTTAGAAATCCCTTTTGAAACAATGTATTGCATTGTTGCTTTAGCTCTTCTATCAGAAAGTTTTAAGTTGAAACTATCTGATCCTCTGCTATCGGTGTGCGATTTTGCATCGATTACCATAGTTGGATACTGATTCATTACTTTAACCAATTTATCTAACTCTTCTGCTCCTAGTGCAGTGATGTTTGATTGATTATAATCGAAATAGATAGGTTGTAAAATAACTTCTGTTTCTGTAATTATTGGTTTAATTGGAGTTAAGTTAATCACGATATTTTGTGGCCCATTTTTAGATTTTGCCATGGTAGCAGTTCCGTTTTGG
>RDXY01000020.1 GCA_004293045.1 Flavobacteriia bacterium
TTGTGGGGAGAGCAGGATTCGAACCTGCGAAGTTTTCACAGCAGATTTACAGTCTGCCCTCGTTGGCCGCTTGAGTATCTCCCCTAACCTTGCTTAAAAATCAATAAAAAACAAATTATAATTTCTAATTTAAACTAGAAAATAAATTCATTCATTCTTGATTATCAAAATTTCAAAGAGCCAGTGGAGGGACTCGAACCCACGACCTGCTGATTACAAATCAGCTGCTCTAGCCAGCTGAGCTACACCGGCATTTCTATACATAGAAAAAGTCCGCTATTTCTAACGGACTGCAAATGTATGTAATTTATTTATTAATCAAAACTTTTTTAAATCTTTTTTTCAATTAACTATGCGCTCGTAATTTTTCTTTTCTCTTTACTAATAATCGTTCTAAAGAATCAACTGCTAAATCAGCTGCTTCTTCAAAACTTTTACTGTGTTTCGTTACAATAAAATCATCACCAGGAACCAACACCTTTAACTCCACTGTTTTGTTTTCTTTTTCGCTAATATTTTCAACTTTCAAAAACGCATCTGAAGAAATTACTTTATCGTAATATTTTTCTAATTTAGTCATTCTTTCATCAATAAAATCAACTAATTTTCTGTCGATATTAAAATTAACTGCATGGACATTCACTTTCATACTAATTATAGGTATTTAATTAAACATTACTTATTTCTTGGGTGTGCCTTACTGTAAACTTTTTTTAACTCAGACAAACTACTATGCGTATAAATCTGAGTAGACGACAAACTGGCATGCCCAAGCAACTCTTTAACTGAATTTAAATCCGCACCGTTATTTAACAAATGTGTTGCAAACGAATGCCTAAGAACGTGGGGGCTTCTTTTTACCTTTTCAGATATAGTACTAAAGTAATCATTTATTAATCGATACACAAACGTTTCGCTTATTTTATTCCCTTTTTTAGATAAAATTAACTTTTCGGGAGCATGAATAACTGGAAGTTCTTTACGTTTTGTTAAATATAATTTTATTACAGCTGACGTGGAAGCTAATAAAGGTATTATTCTTTCTTTATTTCGTTTTCCTAATACCTTTATTGAATTACCATAAAAGTCTATTGCCTTAATATCTAAATTAATCAATTCTGCTCTTCGCATTCCTGTAGCGTATAATAATTCAACTACCAACCTATTTCGCACACTATCAAAATCGGTTTCTAAAAAATGCAATTCAAACAAGGAGTTAATTTCCTTTTCAGAAAAAGGAATCTGAACCTGCTTAGGTGTTTTTAACGATTTGTGTTTTACGAAAGGATTCCTGTCAATTTGTTTCGTTTTTAGTAGAAATTTGTAAAACGATTTTAAGGAAGCCATTTTTCTATTTATTGAAGAAGCCGCAATTTTTGCATCCGACAATTCAACAATCCAACTACGAATTAACGGATAATTCACTTCTTCTAAAGAACATCCCTCATGATTTTTATTAAGAAACAATTGAAAGGATACTATATCTTTTTGATAGGCATTCACAGTAAGTGGGGAATACTTTTTTTCCTTTTCAAGATATTCTAGATGGGACTGTAAATTATTACGCATAAAAAAACCGTTAGATACAAATTTATAATTTATAATCTAACGGTTAAAGTATTTAATCAAAAAATGATGGATTAACTTTCTAAGTTGTCTCTCATGTTTTGGATGTAAGCCGCTTTTTGAATTTTGATTCTGTTTGTCACAGAAGGCTTAATGAAAGCTTGACGTGCACGTAACTGACGAACAGTTCCTGTTTTATCAAATTTTCTTTTATAGCGCTTTAATGCTCTATCGATATTTTCTCCGTCTTTAATTGGTATAATTAACATAATATTGACACCTCCTCTCGTTAAGGACGCAAATTTAAATAAAAATTATGAATTATGAATTACGAATTGAAAATTATTTTTAAAACACCTATTTAACAGCTGGTTTATAATTTTGATTATCAATAATCATTTTTGATAAAATTTCTTTCAAAATTTCTGAAGTACCGCCACCAATTGGCCCTAGACGGCTGTCTCTTAACAATCTCGCTAACGGGTATTCTTCCATATATCCATAACCACCAAGCATTTGTAAGCAATCATATATAGCTAAATCGGCTACTTTTGTAGATTTTAATTTTGCCATTGTAGCTTCTTTTACAACGTATTCACCCTTATTTAATCTAGCTACCGCTGCATAATTGAAGATTTTACAATGTTCTACTTCGGTAGCATGTTCCACCATTGTATGACGTAGCGCTTGAAATTTATTAATTTTACTTCCAAATGCTTCGCGTTGCGACATGTATTCTATAGTATAATCAATTGCATATTCCGCTCGAGCATGCGCATTAACTGCCATTATTAATCTTTCAAATGCAAAATGCTGCATGATATAAGGAAATCCTTTTCCTTCTTCACCCATTAAATTTTCAATAGGAATTTCTACATTGTCAAATGCAATTTCAGCAGTATCGGAAGCTCTCCAACCTAACTTATCTAATTTAGTTGCAGAAATTCCTTTTAAATTGGTATCTACTAAAAAAATACTAATTCCTTTATTTCCAAGTTCTGGATTTGTTTTTGCAGCTACTATATAATAATCTGCATACACGCCATTTGTAATAAATGTTTTCGAACCGTTAATAATAAATTTATCCCCTTGTTTTACAGCTGTAGTTCGCATTCCTGCTACATCACTGCCTCCAAAAGGTTCTGTAACACATAGCGCACCAATTTTTTCACCTAATATACTTGGCGCCAAATAATTTTGCTTAATTGCTTCACTTCCTTCTGCGTTTAAATGCGTCATGGCCAAATATGCGTGTGCCCACATTGCAGCAGCAAAACCAGAAGATTTAATTTTTTGAAGTTCTTCTAAAAACACAACGGTATAAAACAAATCTAAGTTTAAGCCACCATAGGCTTCTGGATAATTAATTCCAAAAAAGCCCATTTCACCGAATTTTTTCCAAATAAAGCGTTCAATCGTACCTGTTTTTTCCCATTTTTCAATATGAGGCACAACTTCTTTTTGCAAAAAATCTTGTAAACTTTTTCTAAATAAATCGTGTTCTTCTGTAAAATATAATGAATTCATTAATTAGATTTTATTGGTTTGTTTTTAGAATTCCAAATATAAGGCTATTATTTTTAATTTTTCAAGTGGAAATTGCTTAACATTTGTTAAATCTTCACTACGTTTAAAATCACCATTCATACTTCTAAAAGTAACAATATTCTTAGCTATAGTGTAATTAAAGTAAGGGAATTGCTGTAATTCCTTAATAGTAGAAGTGTTAATATTTATCTTTTTAATATTTCCAGTTGATTTAATTTGAAATTTTTTATTCAAATCGACTATAGCCTCCGGAGAAATTCCCCAAATAAAACCTAATTGATCCATTGAAACGAAATTTCCAAATTTTTCTCGTTCCGATATTATTTTTAGCGCTAATTTATCACCAATCATGTATACTTTTTCCAATTCTATTTGATCGGCTGTATTTAAATCTTTCACTATAATTTTAGATTCCTTTTTATCAAATTTTTGAAATTTATTTTCAAATTTCGTTTGATCTTTTTTAGTAGGTGCCTCTGTTACCCAATCTGGAAATTTGAAATAAGGTGCATACTGTTTCATCCACTCACTTGAAACTCCAGTAAGTTTTTGAAATTCAGAATTTGAATTTACATATTTATTTTGCTTTCTAAAATTATGCAGTTTGTCAATTTGTGATACTGTCATTCCTAACTTGTATCCTTTGTAGTCTGAAATAAAATTTGGGTTAAATGGATAAATTTTACTTGAATTTTCCTGATTTACTTCTTTTATACTATCAATCTCATTTTGAACTAAAAGCCAGCTTTTCTCCTCTTGAGTTAATTCTAATGACGTTGTGTCCTTTTGGTTGTTATACCAATAAATAAACAGTTGTAACAACCCAATACAACCAATCAAAATTGCAATTCCGAAATAATGTCCTTTAGAAAATCGTAACATAACTTACTATTATAAATCAAAAACCGAACTTCTTTTCGTGTAAATTAAATCTTTTAACTTTAAAATAAAAGCCAATGTTAAATAAAAACCAAATCCTAATCCTACTGTAATAAAAGAAATATATACAAAAAACAAACGTACTTGGGTGGCCCGCATCCCCAAACGGTCTGCTAATCGTGACGCAACAAAAAAGCCGTTTTTTTCGAAGAAATGTAGTAAATTGTACATAAATGCTCGTAACTATTTAAAGTATAAAGATACTTAGTTTTTTAACAATTGCAAACCTACAGCACAGTTAAGGCATTTATTTTTATTACAATATTCCTTTTTAAGTTCTAATAACGATTGCGATTGAAAAGCATTCTTTGTTTTTATATTAAGATCGGAAAATTTTTTAAGAATTGCATTTTTTTCTGCTGGCATTTCTTCTAAAAGACCTATTAATGCTTCAATATTTAATTTTCCTTGATGTTTAGCGTAACAAAACTTTATAGGAATTACGGTATTAATAATAATTAAATCGAAAAATGGATGGGTTAATCCTTTGCTTTTGGTTTGGCTTACTTTTGAAAAATTATAATGATTTTTCCAATATTCTGATGTTTCACTTTTTAATAATTGCTTGATTTGAGCATAGGAATTAGCCTGAATCAGCTGAAAAAACAAGTTTTGATTGTTACAAAGTAGACCCGCCAACTGCGACAACCGTATTGTTGGAAAATTGTCTGGACGAAGTTTAAAAAATTGTGGATACAAACCATATTCTGATTCTAAATTGTATTTTATTTTGAGATAGCTCCAATGCGCTGCTAATTTTGTGTGATATTCATCTTCTATTGGTTCATTTAACAAATTCAATTTACCAAAAAACAAGGCTTCCAAATTTTCAACATCAAAACGTTCTTTTCTAACAATGGAAAAAGGGATAGACTTGGCTACTTGCAAAAAGCAATCACCATTGGTATTTAAGCCAAAGTTTTTGAATAGCATTTCAAAAAAAACGGCTTCCCAATTATTATTTGTTTCTATTAATCGCTTATCAATAATTTCAGACTTTCTTTCTAATCTATTTAAAAACAAACATTCTAACCAATTTTCCCAAATAAAATTATCAACTATTCCGATTTGATTTTCGCAATTTATCCATGATTTAGAAGTAATTAGTGATTTATACTTGTTTATTTCAGAAAGTGGTACATACCTTTTTAATTCTAAAGTTGGAATTTCAGAATTGTCTTTTCTAAAAATAGGCGTGTCATTTTCCCAGACCACGTGAAGAATTACGTTATCATAATTAGCATCTTTTTCGTGATGGTGCAAATACCAATCGGAAGACTTAATATGAATTTCAATATTTCCTGCCCATTTTTGCTTATTAATAGAAATTTGAGCATTAAAAATATCTGGTCCTGCATTTTGCAAATACTGTCCAAAATGATTGATTTCTAATGTTTCGTTAAGATGAGTTTTGAGTTGGGTAAATGGTAGTTTCTTATTTACCCATACATAATGGAGAAATTCTTCTTGCATGGCGTGTACTTTTAATTGGGCTTATATATAAACAAATATAAAAAAAACGGATAACATATGCTATCCGTTTTAAAAATATTTATTTAGATTTTCTATTTAATAGAACTAATAATGTCATGCTTGGTAATGATATGATATTTACCGTTTCCTAAATCTACTAAAACTGCTTGATTGTCTTTATTAATTAATTTAGAAACTTCATCAATTGAAGCCGATGCCAATACAACTGGAAAGGGTTTGCCCATAACTTCTTTAATAGGCAAATCTGCAATGTCTTTATTTTCGAAATAGCTTCTAAATAAATCCGACTCATCCAAACTTCCAACAAAACCAGTGGTATCAATTACTGGAATTTGAGAAATTTTGTATTTTTTTAATCTTTCAATAGCATGAGAAACCAATTCTTCTGTTCTCACGATAATTAATGGTTTGTCTTTGTGGTCCTTAATTAAATCCTCAGCTTTGGTAATGTCTTCTTCTAAAAATCCTCGTTCTCGCATCCATTCATCGTTATACATTTTACCCACATATCGACTTCCGGAATCGTGAAATAAAACTACTACAACATCTTCTGGTTTAAAATGTTCTTTCAATTGCAAAACGCCTTTTATAGCAGCACCGGCTG
Source organism: Flavobacteriia bacterium (assembly GCA_004293045.1). Classification (GTDB taxonomy): domain Bacteria; phylum Bacteroidota; class Bacteroidia; order Flavobacteriales; family Flavobacteriaceae; genus Flavobacterium. The sequence continues at coordinate 6,152 of RDXY01000020.1, forward strand.
AATTTCCACAAAATATTCCTTCTTCTAAAGCTAATTTACGAGTGTAAACAGCAGCGTCTTTGTCTGTAACTTTTGTAAATCCATCAATTAAAGAAAAATCAACATTCAATGGTAAAATATCTTCACCAATTCCTTCTGTGATGTACGAATAAATTTCATTCTCATCAAAAATACCTGTTTCATGATATTTTTTAAATACAGATCCGTACGTATCAATTCCCCAAATTTTTACATTTGGATTTTGCTCTTTTAAATATTTAGCCACTCCAGAAATGGTTCCGCCTGTACCTACTCCAACTACAAAATGGGTAATTTTACCTTCGGTTTGTTTCCAAATTTCTGGCCCGGTTTGTTCATAATGTGCCGTTGCATTACTAGGATTGTCATATTGATTTACATACCATGAATTTGGAATTTCATCACCTAATCGTTTTGAAACAGAATAATAAGAACGTGGATCGGTTGGTTCCACATCTGTAGGACAAACAATTACTTTTGCGCCTACTGCACGTAAAATATCTGACTTCTCTTTAGATTGTTTATCCGAAATTACAAAAATACATTTGTAGCCTTTAACAATAGCTGCTAAAGCTAAACCCATTCCTGTATTTCCAGAAGTTCCTTCAATAATGGTTCCACCTGGTTTTAATCGTCCGTCCGCTTCCGCATCTTCCACCATTTTTAAGGCCATTCTGTCTTTCACAGAATTTCCAGGATTAAATGTTTCTAATTTTCCTAAAACCAAACAAGGTATTTCGGCTGTAATTTTATTTAATTTTACAATTGGTGTATTTCCAATGGTTTCTAATATATTTTTTGCGTATTTCATATTATTATTTTGTGAAGACAAAGTTACAGGTAATTGTAAGATATACAAACAGAAAACATGTATTGACAGTTACTATTTAAAGAAATTCCATTCTAAACCAAAGCGGATGTGAAAATCACGAAATGGAGAATTTGGCGTATTATAATAATTTACTTTATTTGTAAACAAAGCATTAAAATGTTCTGCTTTAAGATATATTCTACATTGCTGAACACGTGCATTTAAAAAGAAATCTAAAACTGGAAATCCACCAACTTTTGCTTGATCTTGAACATAAAATTCACCCAAAACTCCAATATAATCATCCGCATAATACTTGCTAAAATAGTTAAGTGTAATACCTGTTTGCAACAACATGGCTTTCTTAAACACAGGTTTCGTGTAATACAATGAGTTTCGTAAAACTATATTTGGCAAATTTAAAATTTTTGAATCCTGCTTTACTTCTTGAAATTTGACTCTATTATCTAATGCCCAATTTCTAAATTTAATTTCCTTAGCTACTTCAGCACTTACATATTGAATAGATTTATTGTATTGAAAAGGTTTTACTACCAAGCTATCCAATCTTGTAACGGTATTATAAAAATATAAATGATCGTTAATATTAGTTACTTGAATAGTAGCATCTATCCATTTATTTTTAGTTTCTACTTTAATAGAACTAATTTTTTCATTTTTAAAAGAGGGATTCCAATTGTAATTATCATAATCACTTTTGTTAAAAACAAAAATATTATCTGGAATTTTACTGACTTGTTGTGCAGTAATCTGTACAAAATTCTCCTTGGAAAAAGTATACTTTGCTAAAGCTTCAAAATTGGAAGAAGGTTGCTTTGAAATTGCGTTTTGTAACACAATATTAAAATTCCATTTGTTTCTATCAAATTCATATTGTCCTCTAACTGAAGTTATACGATTATGTAAGTTGTATTTATCATTTTCATTGAATGTTAAATTTTGTGGGATGACATAAAAATGATTATAGGAATAATTATCCAAAAAAAAGTTGATTTCTCCTAGCGTTTTGGTTCTAAAACTTACTCCTACTTTATTATAAAACACATCAAAACGTGTCTTATTATTAATTGATGTGGTTGTCGCAGTTCCTAATCGATCACTTTTGGTAGCTTGAATGTATTCGTAAAACTTGTTTTCGTAATAGGTCTGATGCTTTAAAACTAATGAATTATCCGTAGAAAATTGATAGGATTGGTCTAAAAAATAGCGATTCCCTTTTAACTTTGACGAAGCATCATTAAAGTATACATCTACTCTTTCTCGTTGACTAAAAGATGGGTTGGTTCCATCTAATTGCTCCAACGTTTTTATGCCGCCATTTTCTTGATTAAAAATATCTTGACCAATGAAATTGGCTTTCAAATAATATTTTTTATTTAAGGAATGATAATTAGTTATAAACCTGAAATGCCCAGAACTTGTTAGATTATTAAAATAATCTCCGACAGAGCGAATAGATTTATAAGCAATAGTAAAATTTAAGTTTGGTTTGGTATTTACTGACAATAGCGCATCCAAACTTTGTCCTTGACGCATCACTGTTTTGAAATAGATATCCGTTAATGGGGTTGGTACCGAATAATAATAAATATCATTTGTATTTAAATAAGAAACATGTTTAGCATTAAAACCAAATTGGGGCAAAAAGGAAGTTGCCTTTTTAGAATAATCCAATTGATTATATAAATACCCTTCATTGGAAAAAGAGAACAAACCAAAATTATCTTTTCTTAAATAATTATATTTATATTCATCTTGAATAGTCAAAGACGTGTCAATGTATATGGTATCTTTTTGAGTATTGAAGGTTTTATAAAGTTTAATATCTGCTTTTAATTCTACAATTTTAGTAGTATCTGATTCTTGGGCATACAAAGAAAAAGATAAAGCGAAAAACAATATATTAAGTAGGGTTTTCATTTTTACAATTTAAAAAGCAAATGTACTGAGAATTTGTTGTAAAAAAAAACCCCGATACAATCGGGGTTTAGTTTGTTAAACATGGTTAAGAATTAATAACCAGGGTTTTGTTGAATTGAAGAATTAGCATTTAATTCATCAGTTGGAATTGGTAATGTAAATTTATAACTTGTTAAAGGTAAGTTAGAAGGATTTCCACCAGGGAAATTCCAAGATGCAGAAGCATATTCTGCAGCATCTCTATCTAAACCAGTAGCAGCTAAAGTACCAATTCTTTTTAAATCAATATATCTAAAACCTTCAAAAGCCAATTCTTTTCTTCTTTCATCTAAAACAGCTTTCCAAGCAGCCTGAGCTGTTGTTGGAGTTGTAACAGTATAAGGAGTTGTAAATCTTGCATTAACAATAGATTGTAATGAAGAAGCAACACCAGCATAATCAGCAGCTTGAGCTCTCGCCTCAGCTCTAATTAAATACATTTCAGATAATCTACAAACCATAAAGTCTGGATTAGCTCCGTTTGTAGCTGTTGCAGCAGTTTGACCACCATGCTTTTGTAACACAATAATGTCTGAGTTTCTAACATCAGTAGCTGTAGCATAATTAGGGTCAATTAAAGAACCTTGTGCTCCAGTTAATAACACCATAGTATTCAAACGAATATCTCCAGAATTAGCAACCATTTTGTTATATAACGCTCTACTAACTTCATAGAAAGGTGAACCATTTCTTCTATTCGCAACTGAACACCATCCATTGTGTAAATTCGTTCCTTGTGAATTTTGTTGAACTGTTCTTCTCAATCTGAAAATCACCTCAGTATTAGCTGCTTCATTGTGAGTATGAAATACAGAATTATATGAAGCTTGAGTACTAGCTAAAGTAATACCAGAAGTATTAATAACTGTGTTTGCCCAAATTTCAGCATTTGTATAATCTCCCTTTAAAGCATATGCACGAGCTTTAATAGCTTGAGCTAATACTTTAGAAGCATAATACGTTTTATTAGCATATGCTGGAGCTGTATTTCCATTGAAAATAGTTATTGCAGCATTTAAATCCCCATGAATAGAGGCATAAAAAGCACCATTTGTATCTCTTTGAGGCGTCTCAGTAGTTTCAATTACTCTATTTGCTAAAACTCCAGCTAAAGCAGCATCATTTTTAGGATCTGTAGAATAATAAGACATAATTTTTAAATGACAAATTGCTCTTAAAACTAAAGCTTCCGCTCTAGTTCTTTCAATTAATTGAACATCAGCAGCATCTACAGGTGAAACCGTGTAAGAAAAATCAATAGCACGATTAATTCTAGCTAAAGCTGCGTAATTAGAAGTCCAAATTGAATTAGCAGAACCATTTGATATATTCATTAAGAAAATATAATCTGATGTGATTCCTTGTCCTCCATTGTTAAAACCAGGAGCCGCTTCGTCAGTAAATACTGAACTAAAAACATACTCAGTTCTGTTTGTCATAAGATTCATTGCTGAATTTACCAATCTGGTTAAATCCGAACTTGTCTTAATAGCCACTTCCTCAGTTAAAGAACCAGGAGTGAAGGGCTCTAATAAATCATTGTCACATGAAAACAGAAGTGACAATGAAACTAATAATAATCCAAATATTTTTTTCATATTGTTATTAATTAAAATTTAACATCTAAACCAAAAGTAAACAATCTTGGCGTTGGGTATTGGTAAAAATCAGCAGATCTATCACTTTCAGGATCGAAACCTTGCCATTTGGTGATATTAAATACGTTCTCAGCTTGTAAAGTAAAAGATAAATCTTTAATGAAAGTATCTTTTAAGAATTTACTAGGCATTCTGTAACCTACTTGTACGTTTCTTAAACGAATGTAAGAAGCATCTCTCAAGAAACGATCTGAATCATCATCTAAACCAATGTTAGCTGCATTTAAAGCTGGAACTTGAGTATTAGTATTTGTAGGAGTCCAAGCATTTAACATATCATTAGTTACCACAAACTGACCTAAATTAGATGGGTCATATAAATTTTCTAAATCAACATCAAATCTCCATACATCAAATGCATAAGTGAATAATGCAGAAGTAAAGAATCCTTTGTAAGAAAAGTCAAAACCAAAACCACCTTGGTAAGAAGGCATGTAATTTTTATTTGTACTTTTTCTATCTGCTGCAGTTGGCGTTTCAGTTGGATTACCATTTTTATCTTCAAATAATAAGTTACCATTAGCTGGATTAACACCTAAATAATGATATACGAAAGGTGCATCTAATGAACCTCCATTTTCAGTAATGTAAGTTGGTCCTGAACCTGTAAAAATAACACCATTATTAGCTTTAATTCCATCTACAGTATTATCGTTATATGAACCGTTTGCTCTTATCGTTAATAAGATTTCTTTCTCTTGATTTCTTATTAAGTCATAAGCTAAATTTAATTCAATACCTTTATTTGTTATAGAAGCATCAGTATTTTTAGTTAATGAAGTTGTTCCAGAAGTAGCTGAAACTGGTGCAGCTAGGAATAAATCAGAAGTAACTTTGCTATATACATCGAAAGATCCTTTTAATCTAGTTTTGAACATTTCAAAATCTAAACCAACATTTGATTGTGTAGTTGTTTCCCATTGTAGATCAGGAAAACCAAAATTAATTCCATATCCAGTTCCACCATTGTATGTATTATTAGCTACAGAATAAATATCAGCAAATCCTGGAGGATTTATACCTGCATAAATAGTACCATCGATAATTCTTTGATTACCTACTGTTCCGTAAGATCCTCTTAATTTTAATACATCAACAAATTTTGCGTTATCCATAAAGGCTTCTTCATCAATATTCCATCTACCACCTACAGACCAAAAATTACCCCATTGTTTAGACTCAATAAATCTTGAAGTTCCGTCTCTTCTGATAGAAGCTACCATACCATATTTTTTACTGAAATCATAATCAACAGAACCAAAGTAAGAAATTAAATCATTTCTCAATTGACCAGCAGAAATTTGTGGCACATAAAAATCATTTGTTCCTGTATCAGCAGCATATCCAGCACCTGTATCAGGTACAAAAACACCTGCAATTAAACCTCTTTGTCTAAAGTTATTAGATTGGAAACGAGAGTTATTATATTCTGCGTTTGCAGAAATATTGAACGTATGATTTCCGATTTGTTTGTTATAAGCAACTTGCCATAAATTGTTAAACAAAAATTCTCTTCTACTTTGAATGTCTTCAAAACCTGTGAACGTTTGTCCTGCAGCTTGGAATAATAAAGCATTAAATGAATTTGGAAACTCAGCTTGATTAAATCTCGTATTCAATAATTGACCATTTAATCTTGAACGGAAAGTTAAATTTTTAGTTAAACTGTACGCAAAGTCTGTTGCTACGTCAACTCTAATTTCATCTGTTAAATTTTTATAAGTTTGTAACTTATCCATTAACATAATTGGAGTAGCCAACAAACCTGGCGTGTTGTTATAATAATCTAAAGCAGATTGTGACCCTTGGTACACATCTGTAGAAACGTAAGGCGCTCCTAAGAATGCTCCAGTTACATAATTTCTATTAATTGCACCTTCACCTAAGTTAGTAGCTTGTGCATTTTTAGAAAAACCAATACCAGTATTAATTTGGTATTTAAATTTTTCATTAGAAGATTTTCCATTGATGTTATTACGTAAGTTAAATCTTTTGATTCCTGTAGACTCTAAGATACCATCTTGATCAAAATAACCTAATGAAGTAAAGGAAGCAATATTTTTATTACTGTTTTCAACACTTAAATTGTGTGATTTTGAAGTTGAAGGTCTGAAGAAATAATCAACCCAATCTGTATCAACACCATAGGCTGCGATTTCAGCATCTGTTAAAGTAGCTCCTAAACCAGCACCAAAATTTTGTTCAATTTTTAATAATTCTTTTGCATTAGCATAAGTATATTTTGGTAATTGCATATACCCTACACCATACTGAGAGCTGTATCTGAAGCTAGTTTTAGCATCTCCAAATTTAGCTTTTTTAGTTTTTACTACAATAACCCCATTTGAACCTCTATTCCCGTATTCAGAAGTTGCCGCAGCATCTTTTAATACCGCAATAGACTCAATATCATTTGAGTTAATCGTACGGAATGAGTCACTGTTAGATGGGAAACCATCAATAACATACAATGGATCTGTGTTACCATTAACTGAACCAATACCTCTAATTACTACACTAGATTTAGCACCTGGCTGACCTGTACTAGCAGTAATATTAACCCCTGCTAATTGACCTTGTAAGGTGTTCATAGCATTAGCATTTGGTCTGTTTTCAATAGTTTTAGCAGAAACAGATGCATCAGCAGTTACAGCAGATTTTTTTGTTACTGTTCTGTACCCTTGAACAACTACATCCTGAATTACATTGTTTGTTGTAGATAAAACTACATTAACAACATTACCAGCACCGATTTTAACTGTCTTAGTGTCTTTTCCTAAGAAAGAAATTTCTAAAACATCTCCTTGAGCTGCTTTAATAGAGAATTTACCATTCTCATCCGTTTGAGTACCTTGTTGTGTACCCGAAATACTTACAGTAGCACCTGGTAACTTAACACCATCACTTGTTACTGTACCTGTAACAGTTTTCTGTTGTGCGAAAGAAAACTGCATTGTAAACGCTACTAAAAGCGTAAAAATCCATTTGAACTTCGATCTCATATTAATTTTATTTGAGTTAGTTATTCCGCAAACTTCTTAATAATTTCTTAAATAAACAAATAATACTTCACAATATTGTCATTTTTTTTGTGTTAAATTTTTTTTTGAATTTAAAAACTATGCAGAACCCACTCTATAATAGCGCTGAAAAAATGTTAAATGTTATTTGAAATTTAATTATTTTTGTAAAAAATATTTTATGTTAAATAAATGTTACAGTAATTTTATTATTGAGTGCGGCACAGATGAAGCAGGCAGAGGTTGCTTAGCTGGTCCTGTAACCGCTGCGGCAATTATTTTACAAAATCCTAACATTGTCTTAACAAGAGAACAAAAAAAACAAGAGCAACTTTTATTTCAATTTATAAATGATTCGAAACAATTAACAGAAAAAAAACGTTTTGAACTGAGACCCATAATTGAAAGTTTATTTGATTTTTCTTTTACACATATATATAATGTAGAAATTGATGAAATAAATATCCTTAACGCCTCAATGAAAGCTATGCAAGAAAGCGTTTTGAAGTTGAAAACTACACCAGAATATATTATTGTAGACGGAAACAGACCTTTAAACAGAAAATTAGGCATGAAACAAAAAGAAGGAAAAATTTTTAACGCTAAAGAAATTGAAATTTTATCCTCCATTCCAAACTCATCAATTATTAAAGGTGATGCTAAATTCTTGAGTATTGCCGCTGCTTCTATTTTAGCAAAGACCTATCGAGATGATTTTATGGATACCATTCATGAAGAATATCCTATGTATAATTGGAAAAAGAATAAAGGATATCCCACAAAAGAACACCGTGATGCCATTAGAAAATATGGTATTACAAAATACCACAGAAAAACATTCAGATTACTTCCCGAACAATTAATGTTAGAATTATAAACACTAAATAAATGAACTTTCAAATAAAACGGAAAAATGTTTTATTATTTTCTGTTTCACTTCTTCTTCATTTACTTTTCTACCCAACTCAACGTGCATAGATGTCACTGCCTTACCACGAATTCCACAGGGAATAATATGGTCAAAATAGCCTAAATCGGCATTTACATTTAAAGCAAAACCATGCATGGTTACCCAACGAGAAGCACGAACACCCATAGCACAAATTTTTCGAGCAAATGGTGTGCCTACATCAAACCAGACACCGGTTTCACCAGGGCTACGTTCTGTGTTTAATCCGTATTCTGCTAAAGTTAAAATTATAGCTTCTTCTAAAAATCGAAGGTATTTATGAATATCGGTAAAAAAATTCTCTAAATCTAAAATCGGGTAGCCTACAATTTGTCCTGGACCGTGATACGTAATGTCTCCACCTCTATTTATTTTATAGAAACTCGCTCCTTTTTCTTTTAGTTGCTTTTCGGAAAGTAATAAATTTGAAAAATCACCACTTTTACCTAAGGTATACACATGAGGGTGTGTTACGTAAAGAAAAAAGTTAGGTGTAGGTATAGGAGAAGTTGCATTTCGATTTTGAATTTTGATATCTACAATTTCTTTAAATAGTTCTTCTTGATCCGCCCAAGTTTCTTTATAGTCTTTGTTTCCTAAATCTAGAAGTTGAATTTTTTTATTCATTTTATTCAAACGCTATGCTTAAGTTCAAATCTTTTATTTTTTTGGTAAACTCTTCAAATGTATACTTAATAAATATTGTTTTTTTATCGTCGCTTAATTTAAAACTGGATTTAGGCAAGGAAACGTTTTTGATTTTTCTAGTAAATGTGTATTGAAATTCATAAGCCGAATCTTCCATTGCTTTTTTCATCATTTCACCCATTTTTTTAAACTCTTTTTCCATTTTTTTAAGGTCTGCTTCACTCATTTCTTCTTCAACCACGTTTTCCTCTGTTTCCACTTCATCTGTTGCTTCTTCATCATATTCAATACTTGCCTCTTCAATTGCTGAAGTATCCACAGGCATTTCGTATGCGGCTGTATCAAGAATTTCTTCGTATACTTCTTCCTCAACCACTGCTTCAACATAAGGTTTTTGTGCTACAGATCTGGAGAATTCTTTTCCATCAAATGAAAATTTTACTTCTGTATTTGCTTCTTGATTTGTAGCATCTAAAGCACCCGTTTTTTTACCAGACAAACCTTTAATTATGGACAGCGCTGAACCTACATTTCCTACCTCAGCTATTGAACTAAAATCGGTATACATAATATACTTCATTTCGCTTTTTTCTTTATTTAAAAGTATGCGCATCGAATAATTTTTCATTTGCTCCATATTTGCCAATTGCTCAGCAGTCATTTCTTTTCCTTCTTTTTGATATTTTGCAACAAGGTCTTTAAAAACAATAACACTATCCATGTCTTTATCGGTTCCTTCAGTTAATTCTTTAGTCATTTTGTCCGACTTGTCTAAATCTTTAGTCATAGCAATCATTTTTGACATATCAACGGTATAAGATAACTTTCCAGATCCATCTTCATTAAAAATAATTTGCTCAGAAATCGAACAACCAATCAAAGAAAAACTAACAACAATAGCAACCAGAATATTTTTCATTTTAATATTTTTTATAATTTTTTCCAAAGATACAACTTTGAAATCATTTTGGTAAAAAATTCTCACTTTGAAACTATCTTTCTATTACCTATCTTTGCCTTCTTAAAATAAAAAATATTATGCAACTTTCCGAACAAGAAATCATTAGAAGAGAGAAATTACAAGCCCTAAGAAACTTAGGAATTAATCCTTATCCTGCAGATTTATATCCTGTAAAGCACAATTCAAAAGCTATAAAGGATAATTTTGAAGAAGGAAAAAAGGTTGTGATTGCTGGACGCTTAATGAGTGTGAGAGATCAAGGAAAAGCCGCATTTGCTGAAATTCAGGATAGCGAAGGTAGAATGCAAGTATATTTTAATAGGGATTTTATTTGCCAAGGGGAAGACAAAACCCTGTATAATCAAGTATTTAAAAAGTTAACCGATTTAGGTGATTTTTTAGGAATTGAAGGTGAATTATTTACCACTCAAGTAGGCGCAAAATGTGTTCGAGTAGACAACTTTACTTTTTTAAGCAAAACATTGCGTCCTTTACCATTTCCAAAAACAGATGAAGATGGAAAAGTATATGATGCGTTTAACGATGCAGAACTCCGTTATCGTATGCGATATGTAGATTTGGTTGTAAATCCGCAAGTAAAAGAGGTCTTTGTAAAAAGAACCAAATTATTTACGGCCATGCGAACTTTCTTTAACGAAAAGGGTTATATGGAAGTGGAAACACCAATTTTGCAGTCCATACCTGGTGGTGCTGCTGCGCGTCCGTTTATGACGCATCACAACAGTTTAGACATTCCTTTATACATGCGAATTGCTAACGAATTATATTTAAAAAGATTAATTGTGGGTGGTTTTGATGGGGTGTACGAATTTTCTAAAAACTTCCGTAACGAAGGGATGGATAGAACACACAATCCAGAATTTACGGCAATGGAAATATATGTGGCGTACAAAGATTACAATTGGATGATGGCATTTACCGAAAACCTTTTGGAATATTGTGCTACAAAAGTAAATGATACTCCAGAAACGACTTTTGGCGAACATAAAATTAGCTTTAAAGCGCCATATGCAAGAGTAACCATGACGCAATCCATTATTGATTTTACTGGTTTTGATATTTCTGGAAAAACAGAAGCTGAATTATTTGAAGCCGCTAAAGGCATGGGAATTGACGTAGATGAAACTATGGGCAAAGGAAAATTAATTGATGAAATTTTTGGAGCAAAATGTGAAGGAAATTACATTCAACCAACTTTCATTACGGATTATCCAAAAGAAATGTCGCCTTTATGTAAACAACACCGAGATAATCCAGATTTAACAGAGCGTTTTGAATTAATGGTTTGCGGAAAAGAAATTGCCAATGCTTATTCGGAATTAAACGACCCAATTGATCAAAGAGCACGTTTTGAAGCCCAAATGGCTTTAGCAGAAAAAGGAGACGATGAAGCCAACGGAATTATTGATGAAGACTTTTTACGTGCTTTAGAATACGGAATGCCTCCAACTTCTGGGTTAGGAATTGGAATGGATCGATTAATTATGTTTTTAACCAATAACGCCTCTATTCAAGAAGTGTTGTTTTTCCCACAAATGCGTCCGGAGAAAAAGGTAACTTATGAATTAACCGAAGACGAAAAATTCATTGTTAGTTTATTAGAAAAAGAAAACAACCAACCTATCGGAATGTTAAAAGAAAAAGCCGCGTTAAGCGGTAAAAAATGGGATGCTGCTATGAAAGGTTTAGCCAAACACGGCTTAACTAAAGTAGTAGTTGACGGTGAAAATAAAGTAGTGGTTTTAGGTTAAAAATTGCGCAAAATAACGCAAAGAAAACACAGAGAAACACAAAATTTAAATATAAAAAACCTCGAAACTTAATTGCTTCGAGGTTTTTTATATCTTGGAATTTGGAATTAAATTTATTGGAATTTCTACCTAAAATCTCAAACCAAACATAAATCCCTGCCCAAAGTTATTCCCTTGAAAACTTCTAACATAATCTACACGGAAAATTTTAAACTTTCCAAAACCTATTCTGTCTAAACCAACAGTTATTTCTTGATAGGGCCTACTATTCGGAGTAGCTAATTGATGAAATCCGCCAACTAAATTCCAACCTAATTTATTTAATAATGGAATTTTATTCATAAAATAACCATTGTCGTTATAATTTGCATGCAATTCAAAATACTGATTATTAGTAGATTGCGAATAATAAGGCAATAAATTAAAACTTGAATTGTATTGTCCATCAATGCGAACATGTGTTTGATTTCCATTAAAATGTTTATAGTCAACAAATGAAATGTTGTCGGCACCAAAAAACGTTCCTGCTTTCAAATTTAATTCCAAATCACCTTTGTTAGCTAAAGTTTTGTTATAATTTAAACGCGCTTCTAAAAAGTCATATTCATACGCTTTTGCTGTAGCTAAAAATGCTTTTGTGTAAGTAAACCCAAGTGTTGGATATTTCCCTTCATTCATATTCATTTTTCCATCTGGTCTGGTAATGTATTTTTGGCCAAAAACAATTCGAGAACTCAAACTAAACTTGGTTACATGATGTTCATTAAATGCTGGAAGTAAATCAGAATTTGGATTTAATGGATTATTGGAACTGTATAGATCATCCGTTTTATTGATAGCAAAATCTGTGGTATTAAACAATGGTTTTCTGTTTTCGTAGGCAATATTCGCATTTAAAAACAGACCATTTATTACTTCTCTACCTGCTCCAATTTCAACAAATTCTTTTTCGTATAATTTCATAAAATTATTCTTAAAAATTAACGAACTTACTGAGTTTTCAATTTTAGATATAGGTTCTGAACTATTGAATTGATTGACTTTGTTCCCACCAGAAAGTCGAAAATAAGCATCATTTGTATTATTGAATTTATGATAAAAAGAAGCCGTTGGTCGGATGCGTTTATCTGAAAATCCGTATTGAAAATCAGTATTAATTATAGTGCGTTTCTGTTTTTCTTCATTATAACTTGAATACGAAAACCCGGAACCAATATGATAACCCTGAACCGTATTAAAATTAAATGAAGACAAATTAAAGAGTCCTTGGTAATTGAATCTTTTCTTTTTAAAACTATTTTTAAATGTATAACCGGTAATCAACTTACTAACCTTAAATTTATTAGAAACCACATCAACAGAATCCATATAGACTTGTGAATTTCTAATTTTATAAACACTGTCTTTCTTTACATAATTAGTCGTTTCTTCTTGCGTTAAAGGCACTGGGCGATTTTCTAACCAATACGAATCTTCCTTTTTATTCGATTTTTCGGCAAACGTAACTACTTCACTACCAAAGGTTTTCTTTTCAAAATTAGATACAAAATTATAATTACTAAACACATGTGTAAATTTTCCATTGAATTTCATCATAAACACACCTGCTTTAAAATCAAATGATTGCAAACTTTTAACCCACATTTTAGTGTCTGGATTAAAACTGAAATTTTGCACCACTTTAAACGTTTCTAAAAACTCCTGTTGTGACCTATATCCTTTCACATCTAAATCAACAGCATAAATAGCAAAAGTGTCGTCAACTAAGTAAATATAGCCTTCAAAAACAGGTTCTTTATCGCGTTTTGGCGTTACTTTTATTTTGTAGATATAATTGTTATAACTATCCGTAAATGAATCTTCAATTTTATATTTATAATAGGTAAAAGCATTTGAAGCAATCGGAGAAATCATGGGAATATTAAAATCAACGGTATTTTGATATAAATCATAATTCGTGTTTAAAGCTGTGTTAAAGCTAAATCCATTGTCGTTTCCTGCCACTTTACTAGCAATAATTTCTTCTTTTAAATTATTAGGTTTTTCAAACTTAATTTTAGAAACCGTTTCCGATTGATAAATAATTCCAGCACCTGTAGAATCTACATTTCCATCTAAATCACCAATTTCAATACCCATAAATTTTTTGGGAATATCTTTGACTCTAAAAATTCCTCTAGAATAAAAATCGGCTTCATATTTATCCGTTTTATCCGTATTTTTTTTTCGATTAGTTATTGCGTTTCTAATTATCGCATTTGCAGGATTTTCGCCACTTTTTACAACTACTTCTTCAATAGAATATTGCTCATCAGATAAAGAAGCATTAATTACTACTGGAAACGTATTAATTTCTTGTGAGATTGTTTTGGTTTTGTATCCTAAAATCTTAAAAACCAAGGTGTAATTCCCTGATTTTTTAATATTTAGCTCGTACTCCCCATTTTCATTAGTGGACGTTCCAATGTAGGTTTTTTCGATGGTTACACTTGCATAAGGCAAAGCATTTCCTTTAGCATCAGTCACTTTTCCTTTTATTTGTGCTATCGAAAAACAAGAAAAAAGTAGCAGCAGCAGGTAGGTTTGGAGCTTCATAATAAATTACTTTACTTGTTCCACAGCGCCAGAAGTGCTCTCAGTTATTTTTACTTTGTCCAATTTGCCATAATATTTTATTGAGGCACTCGTTGAAGCGTTAGCATCCAATCCTTTTAATGCTAAAACATGTACATCAGAGGAGGTACTTGCAGACACTTGCGCTATATTTGAAATTAACTCCTTTGCATCGCAATCTGCGGAGCTTGAAGCATCAATAGCTAAATTATCTGTTTTTCCTTTTAATGATACGCTTGAACTACTACTTAAGTTAACAGCTATATCATCAGTAGCCATATTTAAAGCCACATTTGAACTGGAAGACGCATCTATAAAAATAGAATTACAAGTTACCGTTCCTGAAAAATCGGCACTAGAAGAAGTATTTATTTTTAACAAACTTACATTTAAATTATTTTTAATAGAAAACGTAGCCGAAGAACTTACCGTAACGCTTCCAATACCTGGATTGGAAACAGTAACAAGCAATTTACTGGTGTCCATTTTATTATAGTAATTGGTGTTTTCAATAAAAATTTTTAAAATATTATTTTTAGTTTCCACTTTTAAAAATTTCATTAAATCTTTTTCCCAAGTCACCTCAACATTTTGAATAGGTCCTTGAGTATAGACTACATTTACACCAGAAGAAACTTTAATAGCGGTAAAATTCCCTACCCCTCTAGTCTCTTTAACTTGACCATATGATGTTAAAAATAGGGCAAAAAACGCAAGAAGAAATACAGTGATTTTTTTCATTTTTATTAGATTTTGAATGTAAAATTATAGACGATTTTTATTGTTAAAGAGTGGCATCAATTACAAAAAACTTTGAATGGCTAACGCATAACTTTTTAAGCCAAAACCAATAATTACGCCTTTGGCATGTGGTGAAATGTAGGATTGATGACGAAACGCTTCTCTAGAAAATGTATTGGAAATATGTACTTCAACAACAGGTGATGTGATTGCTTTTACACAATCGGAAATAGCTACTGAAGTATGTGTATAGGCTCCGGCATTTAATAAAATTCCATCGTATGAAAAACCTACTTCTTGTAATTTATTGATAATTTCTCCTTCTACATTAGACTGAAAATAATCCAATTGAACCAAAGGAAATTGTAATTTCAATTCGTCAAAATACGAATCAAAATTTTGATTGCCGTATACTTCTGGTTCACGTTGACCTAATAAATTCAAATTAGGGCCATTTAAAATTAACAAATGCATTATTTTCCGTCTTTGTCAACCACAATTCTGTTTTCTCTATTGGCCAATTCCCAAGCTAAAGTAAATGCCAACTTGACACGCATAGCTAATAAATCATATTCAATTTTATCAGCCGTATCATTTGGTCCGTGATAATCCTCATGTACGCCATTAAAAAAGAAAATGGCTGGAATCCCTTTTTTGGCAAAATTATAATGATCAGAACGGAAATAAAATCTATTTGGATCATTTCTTGCGTTAAATGTATAGTCTAAATTTAAACCTACATATTTTGTATTCATTTCTTCGTTTATGGTATGTAATTCAGAACTTAATCTATCCGAACCAATTACATACACATATTTTCCATTTTCTTTGTGATTCCCTAGTGTATCTCTACGTCCCACCATATCAATATTAATATCTGCAATAGTGTTTTTTATAGGAAATAAAGGATTTTCAGAATAATATCTCGAACCGTGTAAACCGTGTTCTTCTCCCGTAACATGCAAAAATAAAATAGAACGTTTTGGTGTAAAACCATCTTTTTTAGCTTCAGCAAATGCTTTTGCAATTTCAACTAAAGAAACCGTTCCTGAACCATCATCATCAGCACCGTTAAAAACTTCTCCGTTTTTCATACCAACATGGTCGTAATGTGCAGAAATAACAAGTACTTCTTCTGGTTTTTCAGAACCTGGTATGAAAGCCCAAATATTTTCTGAATCGCCTAATTTAGGAGAAAACCCTTTTTTCATAAATTCCGAAGGTACTTTTTGATAATAATCAGTAGAACCTGGAGGATTTGAGATACCTAACGCTTTATATTGTTCAATAAGATATAAACCTGCTTTTTTCTGTCCTGGTTCTCCAGTATTTCTACCTTCCATTTCATCAGAAGCGATTACATGAAGGTTTTTTGACAAACTGGCTTCGTTAATGGTATTCACGTATTTAGTAACATCTACCACTTTTTTTGTTGAATTGGATACAACGATTTTTTTTGGAGAACAACTTAGCAAAAATGTAGCTGTTGCAACTAGTACTACTAATTTTTTCATTTGAATTGGATTTAAACTATACAAATCTAAATTAAAAAAGTTTGATACCAATAAATTTTTATAAGAATTTTAAGAAGAGAAGTAAAAAATGGCAAGCGACCTACATCGCACCGCTACAACCACATACCTTTGCTGCGTTCCCACCCTGGAGGATTTTGAGGGAGCTGGTCGTGTAGGACTTGCCGATGCAAATATACAATCTTTTATTATTTCTACAAATCAAAAATTAGTTTAAAATAAATTGTAATATTGTAATATAAAAAAAATTAAATATGAGAAAATTTAACTTACTTATACTCACGTCATTAAGCGCTTTTTTATTTAATTGTAGCGAAACAAAAGACCTATTTTCTATTGCTACAAAAGACTTAAAACAAGTTTATAAACCTAACGAAAGTGTTAATTTAAGTATTGAAAATATAGAAAATGCTAAAATTGATTCTGTAATTTATTTTTCAAATGATATTAAATTAGGCAAATCCACTGATAACGCTATTTTTATTCTAAAATTAGACAAATTACAATTTGGCGTACAAGAGATTAAAGCAATTGTACATTCTAATGGTGAAAAAATAGCATGTGTAACTTCTTTTGAATTGGTTTCGAATATCTCACCAAAACTATATGAAACAAAAGATTATGCTATTTTAAACACATACAATCACGACATTAATGCTTACACGCAAGGTTTAGAATTCTACAAAGGCATTTTGTATGAAGGAACAGGCCAAAATGGCGAATCAACTTTAAGAAAAACAGATTATAAATCTGGAAAAGTTTCAACATCCGTGCCACTATCACCAGATTATTTTGGTGAAGGAATTACCGTTTTTAATGGCAAAATTTACCAATTGACTTGGAAAAATAAAATTGGATTTATATATAATGCAGCAACTTTAGTGCAAGAAAAAACATTTGATTATTTTTCAGATATTGAAGGCTGGGGCTTAACGCATAACGACAAACACTTGATAATGAGCGACGGAACCAATAAAATTTATTTTCTAAATCCCGAAACTCAAAAAATGGAACGTTTCATTAATGTGTATTCTGACACAAATGCCATCACAGAACTTAACGAATTAGAATGGATTGATGGAAAAATTTGGGCAAACATTTACCAAAAAGATGTAATTGTGATTATCAATCCAGAAAATGGTGCTGTAGAAAGTGCTATCGATTTTTCAGAGTTAAAGAAAACTGTTAAACAACATCCAGAAATTGATGTTTTAAACGGAATTGCATATAATCCATCTACAAAAACCGTTTTTATTACAGGTAAAAATTGGGATAAAATGTTTGAAATAAAATTGAAATAAATATCAAATTAATACAGCAAAAACTATGAAAAAAATAATCTTAGCCTCAGTTTTACTGATATTTTTCACAACAATACAATCACAAAATCAAAATCAAAAAATGAAAACCATTCAACCACCAATCGCAAAAATACTTCCAAAACAATTAGAAAAACACGGAGATGTTAGAACGGATAATTACTATTGGTTAAACGAAAGAGAAAATCCTGAAGTCATTGATTATTTAAATAAAGAAAACGAATTTTACCAAAAATCTACTGCGCATACCAAACAATTGCAAGACGATTTGTTTGCCGAAATGAAATCTAGAATAAAAGAAGACGACAGTTCTGTGCCTTATTTTTATAACGAATATTGGTACATCACGCGATTTGAAACGGGTAAAGATTATCCCATTTATGCCAGAAAAAAAGGAAGTTTAGACGCGAAAGAAGAAATTTTATTTGATTGCAATGAAATGGCTAAAGGACAATCCTACTTCAATTTAAGCGGAATGAATGTAAGTGGCGACAACAAATTAGTGGCTTTTGGTTTGGATTTGGTTTCAAGAAGACAATATACCATCCAAATAAAAAATTTAGAAACTGGCGAAATTCTTTCAGATAAAATTGAAAATACAACCGGTAGTTCTAGCTGGTCAACCGATAATAAAACGCTATTTTACACTGCAAAAGATGCACAAACCTTACGTTCTGATAAAATTTTCAAACATAAATTAGGCACAAATGCCTCTGAAGATATTTTAGTTTTTCACGAAAAAGACGATACATACAATACGTTTGTGTATAAAGAAAAATCAAAAAAATACATCATAATAGGGTCTGGAAGTACCCTTACAAGCGAATATCAAATTTTAGAAGCAGCCAATCCAGATGGAAAATTCAGAGTATTTCAACCCAGAACACGTGGCTTAGAATATTCTATTTCTTTCTATAAAGATAAATTTTACATCTTAACCAATGCCGATAAAGCCACCAATTTCAAATTAATGACTACGCCTGAAAACGCAACAACAAAAGAAAATTGGACCGATTTAATTCCGCATAGAAAAGACGTGTTGTTAGAAGGTATTGAAATTTTCAAAAACTATTTAGTCGTTGAAGAACGTTCAAACGGTTTAAATAAAATTCAAATTAAACCTTGGGATGGCACTGGTGATTATTACTTACCTTTTAATAGCGAAACCTATACGTGCTATACCACTTCTAATGTTGATTTTGACACGGATATTTTACGTTATGGCTACCAATCTATGGCCACGCCGTCTTCTGTGATCGATTTCAATATGAAAACAAAAGAAAAAACCATATTAAAAGAACAAGCTGTTTTAGGTGGAAAATTTGATAAAAATAATTATATAGAAGAAAGAATTTGGGCTACTGCAACAGATGGGACAAAAATACCTATGAGTATTGTTTATAAAAAAGGCATCCAAAAAGATGGTAAAAATCCTTTGTTACAATATGCTTACGGTTCCTATGGTTCTTCAATGGATCCGTATTTTTCAAGCACACGATTAAGTTTAATGGATAGAGGATTCATCTATGTTATCGCTCACATTCGTGGTGGAGAAGATTTAGGTAGAGAATGGTACGAAAATGGAAAACTATTAAAAAAGAAAAACACATTTACGGATTTTATAGATTGTAGTAAATTTTTAATTTCTGAAAAATACACTTCTGCCGAGCATTTATATGCCGAAGGTGGCTCAGCAGGTGGTTTATTAATGGGTGCTATTGTGAATATGGCTCCAGAATTATACAATGGCGTAATTGCACAAGTACCATTTGTAGATGTAATAACTACCATGTTAGATGACACTATTCCATTAACTACTGGAGAATATGACGAATGGGGAAATCCGAATGAAAAAAAATATTATGATTATATGTTATCCTATTCACCATACGATCAAGTAAAAGAACAAGCATACCCAAATATGTATGTATCAACAGGTTTACACGATTCGCAAGTGCAATATTTTGAACCTGCTAAATGGGTGGCAAAACTTAGAGTTATGAAAACCAACAACAAACAATTGTTTTTAGATACAAATATGGATGCCGGACATGGTGGTGCTTCTGGAAGATTTGAAGCATTAAAAGAATTAGCTAAAGAGTTTGCTTTCTTATTTGATTTAGAAAATATTAAAAAATAAAGCCTTGAAAATGAAAAAAGAAATAAACGCCTACAACTCTGTTCTAGAATTAGTTGGAAACACACCCATTATAAAATTAAATAAAATAGCTGCAGGATTAACCGGTAATTTTTTTGCTAAAGTAGAAGCTTTTAATCCAGGACATTCCGCTAAAGATAGAATTGCCTTACACATTATCAATTGCGCCGAAGAAAAAGGAATTTTAAAACCCGGAGCAACCATAGTAGAAACTACTTCTGGAAATACAGGATTTAGCTTAGCTATGATAAGTATAATTAAAGGTTATAAATGTATTTTAGCAGTAAGTGATAAGTCATCGCCAGACAAAATTGACATGCTAAAAAGCATGGGTGCAAAAGTATATGTTTGCCCAGCTAGTGTAGCGGCGGATGACCCAAGAAGTTATTATGAAGTGGCGAAAAAAATTCATGAGGAAACACCAAATTCTATCTATATTAATCAATACTTTAATGATTTAAACATTGAAGCACATTATTGTAGTACCGGAAAAGAAATTTGGGATCAAACCAATGGTTTGGTTACTCATGTGGTGGTTTGTAGCGGTACTGGAGGGACTATTTCTGGTATTGGCAGGTATTTAAAAGAAAAAAATCCAACTATCAAAGTTTTAGGTGTAGATGCTTATGGATCTGTTTTAAAAAAATACCATGAAACCAAAGAATTTGACGAAAAGGAAATTTATTCATACAAAATTGAAGGATTAGGTAAAAATTTAATCCCAACAGCAACCGATTTTGATATTATCGATAAATATATAAAAGTTACCGATAAAGAAAGTGCTATTACCGCTCGAGAAATTTCAAAAACGGAAGGATTATTTGTAGGTTACACTTCTGGCGCTGCGTTCCAAGCTGTTAAACAATATGCTGCTTTAGGAGAATTTGATGAAACTAGCAATGTAGTAATTGTTTTCCCAGATCATGGTTCGCGTTACATGAGTAAAATTTATAGCGATAACTGGATGCAAGAGCAAGGTTTTTTAGAGACCGAAAATAGTGATGATTCAATGAAAATTGAGGTGATATAATAATAAAAAGAAAATGAAAAAAATATTATTTTTAATACCCCTTGTATTTAATTTAAATGCTTTCGGACAAATAAAAGAATCCAGTTGGAAAACAATTGATGAGAGTTCATATTCCATTCAATATCCTGAGAATTGGGAATTGAATGTCAGTGAAACAATGGGTACAAGCTTTATTTTATTATCACAACAAACTTCTGCAGAAGATAAATTTCGAGAAAACATTAATTTAAGTATTCAAAATTTAGAAGGTTATAATTTAAATTTGGATGCCTATGTTGCTATTTCTGAAGAACAAATTACAAAAATGATTACAAACGGAACTATTATTGAAAGCAACAGGATAATAATTGAAAATAAATCTGAATTTCAAAAAATTATTTTTACAGGGAAACAAGGGCTGTTCCAACTCAAATTTTTACAATATTATTTTATAAAAGATGAAAAAGCCTTTGTACTTACTTTTACTAGTGAAGCATCACAATATGAAAAATATAATATTATCGCTGAACAGATTTTAGAAAGCTTTCTCTTAAAATAAACTTAAAATAAACTTAATAAAATCCTTTACTTCTATTAAAAAAACCCATAAAAAAAATAAAAAAAAATAATTATTTGTAAAAAAGGCTTTGATATTAAAAATATTTTTTATTTTTGATAAAACTATTAAAAAAATTAACAATGAAAAATTTATTAGGCGCTCTTGTTTTGTTTTTAGCTTTCACAGTAAATGCTAATGCTCAAGAAACATTTAAAAAGGTAGACGAGAAAATTGAAGCTAAAAAAAATATGGTTGCACTTTCCGAAGTAATAACTTTAGAAGGAACTTTGAGCGATGATTTAACAAGATTATTTGAACACAAATTCAGAAACTTAAACGAAAATCTTTCAGCAGAAAGAAAAATTGAATTGGCTAGAGTAATTGAAGCTAAATTAAGAGCTACACTTTCTCAAACACAAATGGAAAGTATTGAAAATAAACCAGGTTTGTTGAAAAAATTAACAAACTAAAAATAAATTACTTTTTAAAAAGCCCGTTTAGTAAACTAAACGGGCTTTTTTTTATATGATTTTAGCTACTTTATCAATACAAGCAATTGTATAATCTAAATCTTCATAGCTTAATGCATCGGTAATAAACCATGTTTCATATGCTGAAGGGGCAATATAAATGCCGAGTTTTAATAGTTCATGAAAGAATTTTTTAAATCTTTCGTTATCTCCCTTTTTGGCAGTTTCAAAATCATACACTTCATTTTTATCGAAATGCACTGAAATCATTGACCCTACTCTATTTATAGTAAATTCAATATTATTTTCCGACAGAACTTTGTGAATTCCTCTCTCTAAATAAGCCGTTTTTTCTTCTAATCTAGTAAATATTTGTTGGTCTGAATTTAATTCCATTAACATTTGATAGCCAGCCGCCATAGCCAATGGATTTCCAGATAATGTTCCCGCTTGATACACAGGACCTAATGGAGATAATAAATTCATAATTTCATTTCGAGCAGCAAAAGCACCTACTGGCAAACCACCTCCAATTACTTTTCCAAAACAAACAATATCCGCTGTAACTTGATACAATTCTTGTACGCCACCTTTTGCAAGTCGAAAGCCCGTCATTACTTCATCAAAAACCAACAAAGCTCCATTTGCTTCACAAAGTTGCTTTAAACCGGATAAAAACCCAGCTTTTGGAGGGATACATCCCATATTTCCTGCAACAGGTTCTACAATAATTGCTGCAATTTCATTTTCATTGGCTTCAAAAAGCGCTTTTACATGCTCTAAATCATTATATTTTGCTAATAATGTATCTTTAGCAGTGCCTTCAGTAACTCCAGGGCTATTTGGCACACCAAAAGTACTTAATCCACTTCCAGCAGCAATTAAAAACGAATCAGAATGACCATGATAACAACCTGAAAATTTTATTATTTTATCGCGTTTGGTATAACCACGTGCTAATCGTATCGCACTCATACAGGCTTCCGTACCCGAATTAACAAATCGTATTTTATCAATATTTGGTACCATTGAAATGGCCAATTGAGCAATTTTTGTTTCTAACTCGGTGGGCGTTCCAAAAGAGGTGCCTTTTTTTGCCTTTTCAATTATTGCATGTACTACAGGCTCGTGGGCGTGACCTAAAATCATAGGTCCCCATGAATTAATATAGTCTATGTATTTGTTTCCATCTTCATCATATAAATAAGCACCTTTGGCTTCTTTAATAAAAATAGGAAAACCGCCTACGCCTTTAAACGCTCTAACTGGCGAATTGACTCCACCCGGAATTACTTCGTTTGCTTCAATAAATAACTGACTACTTCTTTGATATAACATTATTTTTTTACTTTTAATTTTTGACCAATTGAAATTCCTGAATCTGTAATCGCATTTAAACTTTTTAACTCCTCAACAGGAATATTATATTTTTTTGATAAGGAATACAAGGTATCGCCTTTTTCAACGATATGCTCACCTATAGTTTGTACTTGCGCAACAACTCTTGGTTTTGGAATAAAATTTCTTCCTAAAACTTCGTTGTCAATTTTATATAATTCATACCGTTCAATAATTCCAATTAATTTTGCAGGATAAAGTGTATCTGTGGCATAACCCGCTTCTTTTAAGCCATTTGCCCACGATTCGTAATCGCCTTTATCCAATTTAAACAAACTTTCATACCGTTTTCTTGAAGATAAAAACGCAGAATGATCTTTGTACGATTCGGTTGGGTCTTTATATTTTCTAAAACACTCTTGTTCGGCATCATCGTCATATTTAACAGATTCACCTGTCCAGCCTGTGTGACATTTTATCCCGAAATGATTGTTTGCTTCTTTAGCTAAGGATCCAAAACCGGCACCTGATTCTAAAATTCCTTGTGCCATAGTAATACTTGCAGGAATACCATGAACCTTCATATTATTTTTTGCAGTTTCTTTAAAATCTTCAATGTATTTTTTTACATCTTCAGTCGTAGCTTTTACTTTAGAAGTCGCTACTAATATTTCACTCCCAGAAGGATTCTCGTTAGTAGACGATTTTGCAACAGGCAATGGACTTTCAGTTGACTTTTTTGCAACCGGATAACTTTTAGTACTTGATTTCTTTTTTTTTGTAACAATTTTAGAGCCACCACAACTTGTTAAAAGCAGCGCAAATACCAGTATTAAAATTTTATTCCTCATATCGTTATCATTGTTTTTCCTGATTTTTCTAATTTTATATTCATACCTGCGATACCTTGTAAACCACCGGTGTGAATGGCTAAAATTTTTGAATTTGGTGGAAAATAATTATTTTGTATTAAATCAAAAATACCAAACATCATTTTTCCGGTATAAATAGGATCCAATGGAATAGCATGTTTCAAATTAAAGGAATTTATAAATTCAATTAATTCGTTAGTTACTTTTCCATAACCTCCAAAATGATACTCACAATTTATGGTCCAATTCTTTTGATTTGCAAATTTAGCAATATCATTTTGTAAAAAATCACCTTTTAAGGAAGAAAATCCAATAATATTTTGATGAGAAGCAGCACGATTAATTAGTCCAGAAATTGTACCGCCCGTTCCTATTGAAGCACAAATATGTGTAAAATTGATATCATCATCAGATAAAATTTCTTCGCAGCCTTTAATAGCTAAAACATTTGTGCCGCCTTCGGGAAGCAAATAAAAATCACCAAATTTAGATTGCAAGTCCTCTAAAAATTCAGGTGTATCTTTTAACCTATAGGTATCTCTTGAAACAAAGACCAATTTCATTCCAAATTGTTGTGCCACTACTAAACTTGGATTTTCTTGTATTTTTTCTTGTAATTCTTCGCCTCTAATTATTCCAATAGTTTCAAAATCAAATTCTTTTCCAGCGCCGGCTACAGCTACAATATGATTAGAAAACGCACCGCCAAAGGTCAATAATGTCTTTTTATTTTGTTCTTTAGCAGCTCGTATATTATATTTTAATTTTCTGAATTTATTTCCAGAAATTATAGGATGCAATTGATCTTCTCTTTTGATAAAAAGTTCAATTCCGTTAGGAAAGTGAAGAGGTATTTTTTGGTTAGTTGATTTCATAAAAAAGAAATAATTGTTTCATTAGTTAAATATTTAAAAAACTAATACAATCATTTGCTGCAAAGTTGCTAAATTTGCGAATATGAACAATGAAATAAATTCAAAAAATTTAATAGAAGGAGAAGATTATTATTTTACTCCTGAAGGCTATAAATGTTTTACAGAAAAACATCATTTAAAACGTGGCTATTGCTGCAAAAGTGGTTGCCGACATTGTCCATATGGTTTCGACAAAAAAACAGGAACAAACAAGAAATAAGAAAATAGATTCAAGAGCTTCAGACCTTACAATCTGAAAATCCAAAATCTAAAAATCCAAAATCTAAAAAAAAATGACATTTCAAGAGCAAATACAACAAGGCATTCCGGATATTTTACCACAACAAAAACCGTATGAAGTAACAATAAATCATGCGCCAAAGCGAAAAGAAATTCTTTCAGAAGAAGAAAAAAAATTAGCTTTAAAAAATGCTTTACGCTATTTTGATGCCAAACATCATGCCACGTTGCTTCCAGAATTTAAAGCCGAATTAGAAAAATATGGGCGTATTTACATGTATCGTTTCCGTCCAGATTACGAAATGAAAGCCAGACCTATTTCTGAATATCCAGGAAAATCGGAGCAGGCCAAAGCTATTATGTTGATGATACAAAATAATTTAGATTATGCTGTAGCACAACATCCTCATGAATTAATTACATATGGAGGAAATGGTGCGGTTTTTCAAAATTGGGCACAGTATTTACTTACCATGAAATATTTGTCTGAAATGACAGATGAACAAACGTTATCTATGTATTCTGGTCATCCAATGGGATTGTTTCCCTCTCATAAAGAAGCACCAAGAGTCGTAGTAACCAACGGAATGGTTATTCCCAACTACTCCAAACCAGATGATTGGGAAAAAATGAATGCGTTAGGTGTATCGCAATATGGTCAAATGACGGCTGGAAGTTATATGTATATTGGCCCCCAGGGCATAGTTCATGGCACTACAATTACCGTTTTAAATGGTTTTCGAAAAATAAAAAAATCACCAAAAGGCGGTTTGTTTGTAACCTCG